>DASWIF010000039.1 GCA_036397795.1 Candidatus Saccharimonadales bacterium | reverse complement strand
ATGCTAAGCTCCAGCCCGGCCAGCGGACCACCGATGACGAACAACGTGAGGTTATAAAATCAGCAGGTTAGCTAAGCCAAAGGAGTAATCATGGCAGTTATGAAAAAGTACAGCTCGATTCCGGAATATCTGGCAGATCTTGACTCGGCTACCCAAACCAAGCTCAAAAGCCTGATGCAGATCATCCGTGAGGAGGCGCCGCAGGCCGAACAAACTTTTGCCTACGGCATTCCAACTTACAAATTAAACGACAAAAACTTATTGCATTTTGCCGCTTATAAAACCCATATCGGCTTTTATCCCGGCTCGAGCGCAGTAGCCGAGTTCAAGCCAGAGCTTAAGAGCTTTAGCACCTCAAAGGGTACGATCCAGTTCCCGCTAGATCAAGCTTTGCCCGCTAACTTAATCCGTAAAATTACTAGATTCTGCGTTCAAAGCCGACAACAATAATCAACCATTATTCACGATTATGTCGACTTCGGCGTAAAGCTCCGATAGCGCCAGTCTCGCAATCTCAGCCGAGCAATTAGCTTGGCTAAACCGTTCCTCTAACAAAGGAATTTGGCTTCGGTTTTCGTATGGATTAGTTTGTGCCCGATGCAACTCAATACCCGCTCTAGCTGAGTGGTCCACCAATTCTTGATAATTTGCCGCTAGCATAAACTTATTGGCTGTTTCTTCCATTTCTCTTCGTGCAGCGGGGTAATCATATTAATACTAAAACTCAATTTATCTTAACTTTCAAGTTTTTTTAGCCTCACGCGGTGACAGCTTTGGCGATTTTGACAGCATTAACAATAAATTATTTTACTAAAGTTACACCGGCAAAACTAACACTCAGGTTATAGACAATTCATAAATTTTATTGTATAGTGAAACTAATCATTAGAAGTGAAGTTATACAGGCAGTGAAGCGTTTTATGTTGTCGGCCGTATCTATAACAATGTTGGTCGCACTAATACTCCCGTTATACCTTGTTGCCGGACAAACGTTACCGAGCCAGCGAGCGGTTTCATATGCCCAACCGGCAGACCCGTTGCCGGAGGCGCACCAGCACGATGATTCGATTCCTGTCACCCAACCTCTGGCCGAGCCGCAGTCTGGCCCTAAGGCCGAGGGAAGCAATAGCCAGCCGGTAGTATATTTTGGCATTGACGACGGCCCCAGCTGCACTGATAACGTTACCTGGGGCATGCTCGATCTATTTGCCGAACACGGAGCCCTGGCTACTTGGTTTGTCACCGGCTACGGTGTCAGTTGCGATCCGGCCGCCCTGCGAAGCATCTATGCTAGTGGCCACGCCATTGGCAACCATACTTATAACCATGAAAGATTGACCGATCTAAGCGATAGTCAGCGGCTGGCTACCTTCGATCGTCTGCAAGACGTTGTGACTAGTAGTGGCGGCCCAATAATGACCTGCTATCGCCCGCCTTATGGCTCAACTAGCGACTCCGTGCGGGCTTCGGCCGCTAAACGGGGCATGATCGAATGGAAATGGAATGTCGATCCGCGGGACTGGTCTGATCCGGGCGTAAATCATATTATCAATATTTTTAATACGCTTGAGGACGGCGATGTCGTGGTTATCCATGATGGTAATAGCAACCGACAAACTCTTGATGCTTTGAGGTCTTGGCTGCCAGCTAACGCCGATAAGTTTGACTTCAAACCGCTTCCGGGTTGCGCGGTTGCCACCGACCCTGTCGTTTGCCAGGGCCTGCCGGCCACTATCGTTGGCACCAAACATGACGACACTATCCACGGTACTCCCAAAGCCGACGTGATATGGGCCGGTCCGGGCAACGACGTTGTCAAGGGTGGCGGCGGAGCCGACGTGATTTGCGGTGGCGGTGGTGACGATGAACTCTGGGGTGGTGAGGGCCAGGACACTATCTTGGGAGGTGGTGGCAATGACACCATGCACGGCGGCCGCGGGCGCGACCATCTCTACGGTGGCGAGGGCAACGACTTTATCTATGGCAGCAAAGGTGATGACTTCCTCAAGGGCGGTAATGGGGCGGATATGCTCTGGGGCGGTATGGGTCAGGACATCTTGCATGGCAACGACGGAAACGACACTTTAAGGGGCGGCAAGCACGACGATGTTATATATGGCGGGCCGTCAGACGATCTATTATACGGCAACGAAGGGTACGACAACTGTCGCGGCGGCTCGGGTGTTAACACCGGTTATCTCTGCGAAGAAACCGAGTCGATTTTCTAGACTATATAAGCACTGGCAGAAGTTCTTAGTGCGGTTTCCTTAGTCAAGTAGATTTTGTCATGCCGAAGTGAACCGATCTTACAGAGGGTTTTGCATTTTTAGCTCCGGGAATCTAAGAGCGGTTCATGGCGGTCAGTTTCTGGATTGTCAACGTAATACTGCATCAATCCCCTGTCATCTATGTCGGCTTCCACTGCGCCTGTTCTATTCACGACCCTACCGACAACTGCCGGATCAAACATCCAGTGGAGAATATTCTCGCCAATTCTCTTGGCTCGCTCCCTAAAATTTTTTGGCTCTTGGTCTAATGGATTTCTTTCCATATCTTAAAGCATACAGCCTGAAAGTTCTTAATCTTCAATTCTGCGCAGATTCTACAAAAGTGTTGTGCTAGTATTCAGTTGTGACTGAAGAATTGACTAAAAAATTCACGGCTAAACTGCAAAAGAACCCCGGCACGGGTGGCTGGACCTGTGTCATTTGGCCGGAATCGACCAAGTTTTTTAAAACCAAGGGTTTGGTCAAGGTCAGCGGCACCATAGACGGCCATCCCTTTAAAAGCTCATTCATGGCTCTGGGCGACGGCCGTCATATGCTGCCGGTCAAGGCGGAGATTCGAGCTGTAATCAATAAACAAGTCGGCGACACCGTCACTGTTAACTTGCAAAAACGCCATTAAAACACCTACTATCGAAAATTATTAAGCTCCAGTTTCTTTAGAAGCGCGCAGAAATCAGAGCGTATAATCATAATGTAACTAGGAGGTTTTTATGAGCAACAACCCGGTCGTGCACTTTGAGATGCCTTATAAGGATCCAAAACGAGTATCCGAGTTTTATCAAAAAGTATTTGGGTGGAAGATGGTTGACGCTGGTGAGCAAATGGGCCACTACCTTTTGGCTGAGACGGCCGAAACCGATGACAAACAAATGGTCAAAACACCAGGCACCATCAACGGTGGGTTTTACGAATTAAAGCAATCACCCCAGTCAAAGGAGCCATCAGTCGTGATTTCTGTGCCAGACATGAAAACAGCTATAGAAAACGTCAAGGCCGCCGATGGCGAGATGCTCGGTGAGCCCACTAACATACCGGGTATAGGTCTATGGGTTTCTTTCAAAGACTCCGAAGGCAACCGGGTCAGTATTTTACAAGCCAGTAACTAGACGCTAGCGTCCTTAGAAAATTCTTAAGTTTCAGATCCCGCGGCTGAGTTTATTCACCTAATATACGGTATGAATCTTTGTCGCTTCTATGCGCAAAACCATCGCCCGCAAATTCAGTCTCCCAGTCACCCTTAGCGTCATAGGCATAGTAGGTTTTGCCTGCATGGACGAGTGTATAATAGTGGCGGCGGATAGGAAATATAGTATGCCCCTTGGGGGGATTGTCAAATAAGCCGTTTATGAATTCTTCCAGGTATCCCTTGATGACGCCAGGCGGTTGATCGGAGGGCAAGTCTACTCTAACTAAATGTCTAGATAGATATCCGCTCTGTCCATCCATAGATTCAAACATCATGAACGATTGATCAGGGTGTTCTTCAGTATATTTCTCCAAATATGCTACATTTTCTGCATCCGGATTACGAGATA
>DASWIF010000038.1 GCA_036397795.1 Candidatus Saccharimonadales bacterium | reverse complement strand
ACTTTACTGATGCCGATAACATTCTTGCTATGGCCGAAGCCAATGGCCAAGCTGTCCATGGCCATACGCTGGTTTTTGCCAAGTCTAATCCGTCTTGGATGACAGACGCACCTAAAAAAGATCTACCCAAAATAATGACCGAGCATATTACCAACGTTGTCGAGCACTTTAAAGGGCGGATTAACACATGGGATGTAGTCAATGAGCCGTTGTCAGAAAAGGATGAGGATTACGAAAATGGGGGGCCTGGACTCCGCCAGCATTTCTGGGAGAAAGCCATGGGTGAAACCTACATCGACAAAGCTTTCAGCGCGGCTCGTGCGGCTGACCCGTCGGCCAAACTTTATATCAATGACTATGGCATAGAGCATGATGATAAACGTTGGGACGCCTTCTTAGCACTAGTTAAGAGATTGAAGAGCCGCGGTGTACCGATCGATGGTGTCGGCTTTGAGTCTCATGTTTATCAACCAACCGACGAGATTGATTTCAAAATTATGCGTTCACACATCCGATCAATAGCGGCTCTTGGGCTCGATGTTAGAATTTCGGAGATTGACGTTACAGGAACAGATCCTAAGTTCCAAAGTGAGCAGTACGTAGGGGTTTTATCGCTTTGTATCAGCGAGCCAAGCTGTAGCTCTTACACTACCTGGGGCGTGTCGGATCTCTACGGCTCGACAACCGTTGCAGATAGATACCCGTTGCTCCTCGGCACCAGCTTACTATGGGATAAAGATATGAAACCCAAATCTGCTTATTCGGCCCTCCAAGACGTACTTAAGAGATAGTTTTGATGACTATTAAAGTAACTTCCTGTTGATCGATGGAGTCAGGTAGTAGCTTATTTTCCCTTGGGAGCTTTGACCAACAGACTAATTCCCTGTTGATATCGTTCCAATTCAAAAGTGTATTGCGGCTACCAAACGCTCATCCTGCTTCCTGGCCAGCTTGGAATTATACGATTGATGGTATGAGCAAACGACAAGTCTTTGCTTTACTGATCGGCCTAGCTATCGGCGCGCTAGCAGGTTACTTCTTTGGCTACGATATTGGATTTGAAGACGCTATCCCCAAGTAAAATAACTTTTAACGAAGTAGAGTTACCTCACTCCAATCCGTAGGGGCATTCTATTAAATGCCCCTACGAGGGTTGTCTTAAGTCTGTTTTTTGGTAACTGCCACAGCTTGTTAACTAGGCTCCTTTTTAAGCAGGAAGTATAGCCATTGTTCTAGGTTCTCTTGATATTGTGGCTTGGGTTCGAGTCTTGCTTGATCTTCAACCGGTAAAGGATCTATGGGTTCTTTTTTTGATAACGCCACAACGTGTTCTCCGGCGGCTTTTTTGTTGAATTTAGCCCGGGCGGCAAGCTCCTGGTACTCCTTGGTCTTCAAATACTCTATGTCATACTCATAACGTTCATTTTGGAGTTGAAGGATAGCGATCTCATCTTTCAACCGGTCGACTTGGAGCTGAAGATTGTAGTTTTTTTGGACAACTTTAACGGTTTGCCAGACCAGAGTAGCCGCTAAGAACAACCCGGCAATGCGGACGACTTGGTCGGCTTCAAACAAATCCTTAAAAAAACGGTTGATCATATTTATTTTTTATTGAGGCGGCTTCATTATACCAACTAACGTAAGCTTTATTGCTTTTTCTGTCAGTTTGGTTGTATCCTGTCTCCAATGGAAATTTTCCTTTTCGTGTTTGGCTTCTTGCTGAGCTTTGTATTGCCTATTATCGTGGTGGTTTGGGTTATCCGTTGGCTCATGGGATCTCACGGTAATAACAAAAAACCTCGTAAATCGATTTCCGAGCGCGAATTCGTTTTGGGATTCTTCGGGCTGGCAGCCATTACTACCGGTTTGGTCGGTTTTTATCGGCTGCCTGAGGTTATTTTTCTCGACGGCGACGAAGCTTTAAGTTTTGCTGTTCGGGTTGCCGTCGGAGCGATTCTATTGGCGAGCGGGGCACATATCAAGGAGTTGGCCGGTAAAATCTTGATGGGCATCGGGGCCTCTCTACTAGTAGTTTCCCTCTTTGGCGTGTTTGACAGTCTCGGAGATATTGGCTCATTACTGATCATACTGCTGGCCTTTATTGGTTTGGTTGTGGCTGCAATGAAAATGGATAAAAAGGGTTAGGATTATGAGCAAGAACGACAAAACCATAAGCGGAATCCTAGGTTTTGGTATCGGCGTGATGTATCCAATACTGGTTTATTTCATGGTCAACACTTTTGTCCCCCGGGCTGAAACACCCCGGCTGCGGAGCAGCCTTGCGGCGCATGGCAACGATGACTTTAGGCAAATAGTACGGCTTGGACTGGCTCTTTTTATCTCGTTTTTAGCAATCGGACTGGCAATCGCTTACTTCCGCCAGGTGACGGAAGTATTTCGCGGCATCCTCGGCGGCGCGGCGGTGACAATCTTTTTTGCGGCAATTCTACTGTCGATTATCAGCGGCACCGATTCAGAAAATCTGCTGTCGGTTATGCTTCTGCTTTTTAGCTTTTTGGGCTTGACGGCACTGGTTCATTGGGCCGATCAGAGCATCCTCCCGTAAGGAGACTGTTTGTTTTTCTCATTTGCCCCAGATAAAATAGGCCAGCTGGGGGTGTAGCTCAGTGGTTAGAGCAGTCGGCTCATAACCGATTGGTCGATAGTTCAATTCTATCCACCCCCACCAAAAATGTTTTTTAAAGTCTTGGTCGATAGTAACGCCAAATGGTCGGGCATTTTGCCAGTTGGCGGCTTGACGATAATCAATTCCATCTTCCTCCACCAAATTCAAAAAAATAGACCGCTCAAAGAGCGGTCTACCGATTATTTTACACCCAAATTTTTGTTTGGCTAGACTAAAAATAACCAACTTATTTATTAGGTTGGCGTTCTAGTTTCGGATGGCAGATATTCAGATCGCGCGGCACCCAGCTAATTGGCTCGTTACTTAGTATTTTATTAGCCGCTTTGGGCCCGGCACTCTGTTTTTTGTATGGCTCGGGTACACGATTTGAGTTTTGCCAGCTGTTTAAAACCGGCTCGATAAGCTGCCAACTGATCATCGTCTCCTCGGCACTAGGAAAAAGCGTTTGCTCATCCCGCATGGAGTCAACCAGCAGCTTCTCATAGGCATCGTGCCTCACCCTGCCCGCTTCTGGCGCTTCGTAGCACCAGTCCATAATTATTTGCTCCGTCGCCGAGCTGAGCCCGGGCTTTTTGGCCAATAGTTTAAGCGCGATACCTTCGTTGGGGTGCATCCTAATAATTAGCATGTTGAGGCCATCCTGGGCCGCTTCCTTATCGCTGCCGTAAACAAGCGTAATTTCCGTCAACTTAGCGTCCATTGCCTTGCCTGTCCGGAGGTAAATTGGAATACCCCGCCACTTTTTTGATTTTGATTCGATTTTAAGCGCGACATAGGTTTCTATCCGAGAATCTGGATTATCCGCTTCCGCCAGGTAGCCTTCATACTGCCCTCGCACTACCTGGGTATTTACGTCGGAAATCGGTTTAAGGGCTTTTAGGGCAGCCTGCCTTTGCATGCGGATATCGGCCGTGTTTAGAGATTTCGGCTCGGCCATAGTCGTTAATGCAACTAGTTGCAACAAATGGCTCTGAATCATATCCCTGAGCGCGCCGGTTTGCTCGTAGAATTCGGCTCGCCCCTCAATCCCGATGCTCTCGGCCACGGTTATTTGGACATGATCGATAAATTGGCTGTTCCAGATGTCTTTTACAATCGGGTTGTGAAACCTAAAATAAAGAATATTCTGGACGGTTTCCTTGGCCAAGAAATGATCGACCCGATAAATTTGGCTTTCCTGGAAATAGCGACCCAGCAAATCGACCAAGGCCTTGGCCGATTTTGTGTCGTGACCAAATGGTTTTTCGATCATCAATATGCCCGGTCGGTCGTGGCTGCACTCGTCTAAATCAGTTTCACCGATATTTATAATGATTTCATCAAATACCGAGGGCGGTACCGCCAAATAGAACATCCGGCGCATACACACGCTCTGCTGCTGCTCAAGATCACGTAGCCTGTCGTCTAACCGGCTAAAGTCCGCCTGGTCCGTCAGGTTCATTTTGACCATCGAAATCCGTTCGATTAAACGGCCCAGAGCCGGCTCATCGATCTGTCCATCCTTTTCCCGAATAAACTTGGCGGCGGCTCGTTTTAGGTCTTTTGTCTCTACCTTGCGGCGCGAGGTACCGACGATTTTAAATGACTTGGGTAGGAGCTCGTCTAACTCGAGATGATAAAGCGACGGCAACAACATGCGGTTGGACAAGTCGCCGGTGATGCCAAATACAACCAGTATGGTCGGTTCTGCCGGCTTCATCAGTCTTGCTTGGGGTTTACGTTGTGGCCGCCAAACTCGTTTCTTAACTGGGCCAAAAACTTAGTCGCCCAACTGGTCTGCCCTGTCTGGCTCTTCAATCTTATATCAAGCGCAGCTTTAATCGCCGGTGCCGGCAAGTTGGCTTCGGCGGCTGCTTCTAAGGTCCACCGGGCTTCACCCGACTCCGATACCCGGCCCTCTACAGCTGTAAATTCCGAGTCATTTTTAAGCATATCGAGGATTAAACCATTTAGAAACGATTGATTAATACTGCCTTTTTGCCAGACTGAGGCTATCTCCGCCAGATCCAGATTAAATGGGCTAAATTTTAATATTTGGTACCCCTCAGCAAACGACTGCATCAGTCCGTACTCAACTCCGTTATGCACCATCTTTACAAAGTGGCCAGCTCCGCTGCCGCCAAAATAATGCCAGCCGCCCTGTTTACCGGCCAAGGCGTCCAGCAGCGGTGTAATAGTCTTCACGCTGGCCGTATCACCCCCTACCATTAACGAAAAGCCCTGTTCTTTTCCTCGCACGCCTCCGCTGACGCCAACGTCTACCAGGTTAATATCTTTATCCCTAAGCCGGTTGGCTTGTTCAATCGTGCTTTTATAATTAGAGTTACCGCCATCAATTATCAGGCTTCCGGGTGGTAAAACCTCAACCAGTTTAGTAATTTCCGCCGGCACATGTTCATGCGGGATCATCAGCCAAACAATTGGTTTATCCGCCAGTTTGGCCGCAAGTTCATTGTAATTGGTAAAGCTATCGGCGCCCAACCTTACCAGTGGTTCAGTGTTCAGTTGGTGCCTGGTATCAACTACTAACTGGTGGCCGTTACCAAGCAAAACTTCGCCGATCTGCGAGCCCATTTTACCTAAGCCAACCAACCCGAGTTGCACGCTTACTAGTCTCCCTCTTCCCCGATAAAGAGCTTAACCCGAGCGGCATCTTTAAGCATTTGGGCGGGATGTTCATGCGGCTGTAGCCGCTGGTCAATTCTTTCAACCGCAGCTGTTTTTTGCGGTCCGCAGGCAAACACAATCAGCTCATTCAGTTTGGTAACTAGCGCTCCGGTGGTGGTAATCCGGACAAAATCATGTGCCTGGTAATCCACCACCAGCCTCCCGTCCAAGAACCTAGTAAATTCCTCCGGTTGCTTGGTCGGTAGCATGCCAGCAATATGGCCGTCCGCCCCTACCCCATAAACACCGATTGTCTCGTCCGCGCCAGCTAAAAGTTCCCTGATTTCCATTTCATAAGTTATAGCGATGTCTTCGGCGTCCTCGCCGCGCGTTAACATCCCGGCCGAACTGGCAAGACGTTTAAATTTAGAACCCAAGGCTCGTTTAATTTGCCGCCAATTAGAGTCGGACGAGCTAAGATCGACATAACGCTCGTCGACTTGCAGCAACTGGATGCGCCCAACGGTTTCATCGTCCAATAGCTTAAAAGCTTCCTTGACCGGATTGAGCGAGGAACCGCCTGAGAGCAGCAGCACGATATTTCCGTCTGAAGCTTTAAGTTGCTCGAGCAGATAATCGCGCGCCGCTTTAACCGCGTCGGCGCAAGTTTTATACTCAAACAACTCCGTCATGTCTACATTCTAACCAATTATGGCTTGATTTTTTAAAAAGTAAGGGCTAAAACTTAGTTTAATCAAAAGGTACAACAATATGGCGCCAGAGCAGCCTTGGCCGAAACCCGGCCACAGAATGGTAAATGAAGTTTTTAGCGACTACCTAAACGATCCGAATCAAGCCAGTCCTGATGCGCAGCTAAATGCGTTAGTATTGGCTGAATTGGCGGTCTCTAAATATATGAGTTCAGCGCAACTCTTTACTAAGAACTGGCCTCAACATCGGCCGGATGCAGCCGACAGAACTGCCGGTAGAGATATGTCGAGCTTATACCGTCAAGACATGGGCTGGTTGCGCCGGTCTCAGTAAGCACTGTCGACGAAATCGGCCGCCGCCCTTTGTTCGGGGTCCGCCGCCTGTGAACCCCGCCTCAAAGCCACAAGCACCCCCGGAAATCCGTTCATCTGTTCCTTCCAGAATTTTTTACGGTTTTCGGTGTTTTTGATCGCTGCGCCTAATAATTTTTCAATGAAGAGTTTATCGGTTTCGGATAGTTCGACCACTTCTTTATCTTTGACACTGTCCCACTTTATTTGTATCTGGTTGCTTTTTAGTCCTTCGCCGGCTTGCTCAAACAAATAACCACAAAAGGTTCCGGCCGTCCGGTCGAGTACCGGCTTTAGCCCATGCCAATCAACCAGATCAACGCCCCGCTTATCCAAAATTTGTTGCCGGCGCATTTCGGCCGTGTATAGATCTTCAAAATCCGTCATCACTTGCTGGTAATATCCCCCGACCTTGTCCGTAAGATCGCCCTCAGCTGCTCGTCGAGCTCTTAATTTCTTTTTAGAACTAAGGTTTTTCCCTTCCGTAGCCCCAGACAAATATGGCCCCAAATCATTACTTGTGATCAGCCTGCCTATGCTTTGTTCTGTCCGGACTATTTCTCCTTTAACAGGTTGGCCGTATAAAATAGCCACGCCCTCTGCAAGTTTCGCTTCCAAATAATTTAACTGGCGATCGATACTTTGTTCTAGATCCTCCGCTGCAATTTTTTCAGGACGATCAATGACGCGCCGATTGTCATAGGAAAATCTCATTTGTTCGGGGTTGCGGGTGAGAAATTCAGGTAACATGATAGTATATTATACCAAGAAACAAACAAATTATCAAGTATTTCTTGACATTTACTCTTTTTTGTTATAATATCATTATAAAGAAAGCCCCGGTCGCGGCTTTTTACGGATCATGGGGCACAAGGCTTGGTTGGCTATGGCTTAAAAATAGACCGCTGGGCAAACTAGCGGCCGCGAACGATCCTAATGATTACCGCTAACGGATAAAGAATTTGGTCCAAAGAGGAGGATTGATATAATGCATGCAGAAAACTTGAAGATGAGCCAACACAAAAATCGAAAAAGTCTGATTGAGTACAAAGGTCTTCATTTTGTTATGGGTCTTTTGTTGCTGCTGGGCGCCGGCCTGATTATAACCGTCAGCTATATTATAAGCTCCAGCGTAGAGTTCGGTTTAAACCGTCAGGACAATATCGCCAACACTACCCAAAATGGCGCGATTCCGTCCGACGAAGCCGAGCGGTTAGCCCAGATCGAGAAGACCTTTGAGGGTAACGGCGACGCGCCGGAAGCCAGCCTGGGCCCGATTGATGATTATCCGACTTTAGTGACCGAGACCAAACATCCTAATAGCGGCAAAAAACTCAGCCAAGTGACCCTTGGCGCCCACTCATCGGCTAATAACAAAAACGGAAAAATCGTCCGTGAAGTTTACTTTACAACGCCAAAGGGCAAAAACTATGCCGTTCATGAGCGGGTGTTTGTTAAGGCCGCCGAACAAGCTGCCGACGGCGCGACAATCCGTCTGTCTATGTTTAAGTGGGCATCGTCCGATCTGCACAAAAAATTAATAGCCGCGTTCGAAAAACGAAATATCGATGTCAAAATTATTATCGGCACCGAGCGTTTTTCCGACCCGGACGAGGCGGCTGACGGTAATACCGAAGCTTTTGTTTTGACCAAGCTTCAAAACAAGCTGGGAGAAAACCGGGTGCTGCACTGTTATGGCGGCTGCGGCGATGACAAAAAGACGATGCACAACAAATATATGACCATCAGCAAGCTAAAAAATGGCGCTAAAAATGTCGTGATCCTGAGTTCGGCCAATGTAGCGGCTGGCCAACGTTACCGCTTTAACTCGACCTTGGTCACTTCGCAGGATAAGAAGCTCTATCAGGCTTTTCGACAGGACTGGACCAATACCAAAAACTTTGAGCGAGTCTTTCTTTCGCTCGGCAACGACGACGGAACCACCCGGGCTTATTTCTTCCCGAAGACACTCGACACCCAGGATACAATTGTCACTAATTTAAACCGAGTGGAATGTAGCTACGGCGACAACAAACACACCCAGATCAGAGTGGGCAGCTCGTACTTTACTCGAATGACGGTGGCCGAAAAATTAGCCGAACTAAAATCCCAAGGTTGCAGCGTCCAGGTTATAACCATGGACGCTCAGCCGACTAATCGAGCCTTGGACATACTGGAAGAGAACGGCGTTAAAACCCACGTAATGCACCTGCCTACCAACAAAGAAAGCCAAAACGGCGCTATTACGGACACTATCCACTCTAAGTATCTGTTGATTAACGGTTGGTTTGCCGGCGAAAAACACAAGGTCGTCTTTGCCGGTTCGCATAACTTTAACGTTAACGGTTTGTACTACAGCGACGACGCCATGCAGCGGATTTTTGACAACAAGCTGTATGACGCCTTCCAGCAAAATTGGAAACAGATTCGCGACTACACGCTCAATAACTACTAGCAAACCAATTATGGGCCGGGCGAGCATCGGCTTCGACTGAAGCTAATATTGTCTCGAACCGGCGTTTCATCGCTAGCTGGTATTCCGGCACGCTAAGATCGCCGGTATCGAGGACATGGCGGCCAGCCGCCGTCTCTACGGCTTGCAGATCCATGACTGTTTCGGCCAAACACGCGGGAGTATCGTTATCGGCTGTTAAGAGCGCCATGGCTTTAACTTCACCGACCGACCGTACCAGCGTATCCGCCAGCACGGTCAAGCTACGAATCCTGGCGGCGTTCAACCGGCCGGATATATCGGGTGGTAAGCCGTTTTGGTTGCGCTCGATAATGCCAACTGCCAGCCCGGCAATGACCTGTTGATTACGAGAATCGCCAAATACCCGCTTTAACCGGCGCAGGTTCGTGTCTACTTCGTGGGGTTGGTAGGAAGCTAGGTCGTAGATACCCGACGGTCTGCCAACGGTACCAAATTCATAGTCGAGGATGTTTTGAGCTTCATGAGTTATGCCAAACGGTTCTAGTTCTGTTGGATCGTGTTCGGCTGTCATTTTACTCCCACCGAAAGACTCGAAAAGCGATTACGTATATTACTACCAACCAGGCGGTAATCTGCCAAATTTGGGTCGAGACGTCGATTAGCGACTGCCCTTCAGTCAGTATCAGCCTTATGCCGTCGATTACTGGGGTCAGGGGCAAAAATGCCGAGGCCGATTGTAGCCAATCCGGCATAAGAAACCGCGGAAAGAAGGTGCCGGAAAGAAACATCATCGGGAAGACGATGATGTTGCCCAAAGGTGCCGCCTGGCGCTCATTCTTCGCCCAGCCGCCGATGGCCAAACCGATGCCATAAATCATGGCGATACTCAGCATAATAAACACTGCCAGTTCCAGGACATTGCCGAAGATCCGCAAGTCAAATACTGTCAACGCTACCGCAAACATCACACCGACCGCGACTAACCCCGTTGCCATTTGGGATATGACGCTCGACAGGAAATATTGCCAAACCCGAAGCGGCGTCGTGTGGAAACGCCGTAAAATACCCTGTTTCTTAAGCTCCGGAAAGACGTTGACGGGGCCAAAAACACCCAGCCCGATAATCGAAAATCCTAACAAGCCGGAAAAAGTATAGTCGAATTGCGACAAGCCTTGTTCGTTAGAAGCCTCAGAGCTAACCGTAAAGGGCCGCTCCACGCCGACCAAATCGACATTTATGGTCTCAAAAATTCCGGCCAGGACAGATGTCAGAGTTTGCCCGGCCTGTTCATTGTTTTGGGTATACGACACCTGGGCTTGGCCGCTGGGGTAATTCGTTCCAGCTTGGCTAACTCCAAACTGCTTGGGCAATATGATGAGCGCCTCGATTTGGCCCCGCTGAAGCTGGTCACTAGCGGCTTCACGACTATCAAATCGGGTCACCTCAAAAAAGTCATCGGCCTCCAGCCGGCCGGTGAACTCCTGAGAAAATTGGCTTTCCGATTTATTGACCAAGCCGACGCTAAAAGAACCGCCACCCTCGTTACCAAACAGCCCGCCAAAAACAAACAGGAAGATCAAAGGAAACACGATAACGAAGAAAATCGCCAATCGATCACGGAAGAACCGCCGAGTGTTGAGTTTGGCAAAAATCCAAATTGTAAAAAGCGATTTGTTCATCGGCTACTCCCGCAAAGCCTTCCCGGTTAAATCTATAAAGACATCCTCCAGATTGGCCTGCTCGACCGCTTGAGTCTTTTTAAAACCCTTCTTTAGTAGTTGCTTTATGAGGTCATTGGGCGTATCGAGGGCAATTATCTTGCCGTTGTCCATAATCGCCACCCTGTCGCACAGTATCTCCGCTTCGTCCATGTAGTGAGTAGTGATGATGACAGTCACTCCTTTGTCTCTTATGTTCTGGACTAATTCCCAGAGGTTGCGGCGGGCCTGCGGGTCGAGCCCGGTGGTCGGTTCGTCCATAAAAAACACTTTAGGTCGGTGCACCAGAGCGGTAGCGATACTAAGTCTCTGCCGCTGGCCACCAGACAATGTTTCGGCAAAAGCGTCGGCCTTTTCTTCCAAGTGAACCTGCTTTAAAAACACTATTGGATCGACCTTCTCGCCATATGCGGCGGCGAACATTTCTATAATCTCTCTTAATTTCGTCTTGTCTTGAAAGGCCGAGGATTGCGGTTGCACGCCAATGATTTGGCGAATATCGTAAGGTCGTTGCTTAACGTTCATGCCCTCAACCAAAACTTCACCAGAGTCGATTGGCCGCATGGCTTCTATCATCTCGATCGTTGTCGTTTTGCCGGCGCCATTCGGGCCGAGAATACCAAACACTTCGCCCCGCTTGACGCTAAGCTCAATGTTATCGACAACGATTTTGCCACCGTACGATTTAGTCAAGCCGTCGGCCTTAACGACAATGTCTGATTTTTTGGGCATTAAATGATTCTAGCAAAAAATAAACGGGTCCGAAAATCGGGCCCGTCTATTAACTCTTACCGTGAAACGATTATTTTTTCTTGAGCGTCAAAAAACCGTTTCGCGGGTTTTCAATTACTATGTATGCATCTGGCAACTCGTCTACTGCGTCCGCCGGACGGACGTCCTTTGCGAAGAAATAGATGCGTTGCTGTTTCCCACCACGTAGCGTTACCATTTTGCTGTGCAGATGATACGTCACTCCTTTTGAATTGGTGTGCGTATAAGCCATGTCACCTCCTTGGTTAGTACTTTGTCCCTCTACGATACCTCTGAGGCGAATAATTTGTCAACAGATTACACAAAAAAAATAACAAAACTCTTATGCCTATTGCGAGAAACAAAGCATATGCGCTAAACTAACAGCTAGTCTATAAGAAGGAGAAGATAAGTGGAGCGATTCACCAGACAACCGGCGCCAGATGCAGGCGCGCAAAACGCACAAACCAGTTCGACTCAGGCACCGAGATCGGCCCATTCCGCTGGCAAGTTTACACTGGACAACCCGACAGCAGCTAGCAAATTGCTGGTGGTGTCATTAATTGTCGCGGCGCTGGCAGTAACCACCGTGTTAGCCATTAATGTTTTTCGGACATTCAGTACTTCCTCTTTGGTAAAGGATGATCGTTTCCAGGCAGTTTTTCTTGATAACGGCCAAGTTTACTTTGGCCATTTAAGCAACGTTAATCGTGATTATGTCCGATTGACGGATATTTATTATTTACAGGTCGACCAGCAGATCCAGCCCGACCAACAGCAAGCGGGCGAGACCAGCCAAGACCAGCAGACTCGGATAAGTCTGGCCAAGCTCGGTAACGAACTCCACGGTCCGGAGGATGAAATGTTTATCCTCAAGAGCAAGGTTGTGTTCTGGGAGAACCTTAAGACTGACGGCCAAGTAACGCAGGCTATCGATGACTTCGTTAACGGTGAAACCAACGAACCGGGAGACGCCAACCAAGGCGGCTAAGCCGGCTAGCACCATCAAGGCAAAACCCCGGGCACATTTGGCAAGGAAAGAGCCCGGGGTTTTTTAGTGGTGAGCTGCCAGCGTCCTTTTAACCAGCCAGCCGGCAATAATTCTAGCCATCAGCATCAGCGCTAAAACGGCTGTTATCAGGATGAGGAATCCGGCCATATCCGGCGACCACATTGGGGAGATGAAGCTATAGGTGTAAAGGGCCTTGTCCGGAAATTTAATCGCCTGTGGCGATTGACCAGGCTTGGCGTGCTTAGTGACGTAATCCTGGATGCATAACGCTCGGACAGACAACAGCACGCTGGGGTCTTCGCATTCGACCTGGGCTTTCTTATAAATGTCCCCGTTAGCACTACCCTCGGCCCGGTCTAGTATGGCTTGGGTATCGCGATCGTAGCTGTAAGCCAGTTGAATCGGTTCGTCAACCATAGTATTCATGTGGTTGGTGATATAGTTCCCCAGATCCCTTAGGGCTTTATCTATGCCTTGATTATTTTGGTCGGCAGCTATTACCCGCCTAAGAAACGGCTCCAGTTCTTGTGAGTTTAGCCTTAGCGCCCAAATTGATAATAAGCTGCTGGCAATCAGTAATATAATGATATGCCATGTTCTCAGCTCTCTTATGTACCGCCAGTAGTGATGTAGCCTGCGTTTGTTCATTTAGTCCATTGGAACGATCCGATACCGTCTTACTCCGTATTATATCGCCTGTGCTTAATTTGGCCTCGACGCTTTTATGGCGGTTTTACGGCTATTTGAGCTTCGTCGTCATGCTAGACTTTGACTAGATGAAAATCTACTTCTCCGGCATTGGCGGGGTCGGCCTTGGGCCGCTGGCGCTAATAGCAGCCGATATGGGCCATGCCGTTTTAGGTTCTGACACCGCTAATACCGCCATGACTGAGGCGGTCAAGCAACGCGGCGGCAAGATAAGCCAAGACCAATCCGGTGGCTTTTTACAGGAGGCTAATGAAGCCGGTAATATCGACTGGTTCGTCCATAGTTCGGCAATCGGCCCCGACCATTTAGAACTACTCCGAGCTGACCAACTAGGCCTTAAGATCAGCAAACGCGATGAACTGCTGAATTATCTGATCAAAGACAAGCGCCTTAAGTTAATCGCCATTACCGGCACTCACGGCAAAACCACCACTACCGGTCTGGTCATTTGGCTAATGAAGCAGTTATCCCAACCTGTCAGTTACTCTATCGGTACGGAAATCAGTTTTGGCGATAGCGGCCACTACGAAGCCGGTAGCCAATATTTCGTATACGAAGCCGATGAATTCGACCGCAATTTTCTCGGTTTTCAACCGTTAATAGGTATTATTACGTCGATTGATTATGACCATCCCGACACTTATAAAACGATCGACGATTACCGTTCGGCTTTTGCCGAATTTATCAGCCGGTGTCATTGCGTTTTTATGTGGAGCCAGGATAAAGAAGTAATTGAGCCGGTTCCGGCTGGCGTCGTCCACGCCTTGAGCTCAAGTGACGATCTTGGTCAGATAAACCTGCCAGGACACAACCAACTAAACGCCTACTTGGCGTTTCGTGCGGTTCAGTCCCTGCTGCCTAAGATACCCGATAAAACTCTGCTGGAAGCCATAAACCGTTTCCCCGGCACCGGCCGGCGGTTCGAGCAGCTAAAGCCGGGGCTATATACCGATTATGCCCATCATCCGGTTGAGATCCAGTCCACTATTGAGCTGGCTAAAAATCACAATTCAAACGTCGTTGTCGTTTATCAGCCCCACCAGAATCTGCGTCAACATTACTTAGCCCAAAACCAAGCTTATAAAACCTGTTTTAATAACGCCAAATGGGTCTATTGGTTGCCAACCTATTTAAGCCGGGAAGACCCAGCCGGCGAGCCGATCGCCCCGGCGGAACTTATCAAAGGTCTGGAGAATCCGACGACCGTCACGGTAGTAAATCTGGACGAAGAGCTCAAGCGTCGTATTGACGTTCATCTTCAGGCGGGTGATCTTGTCTTGTTGATGAGCGCCGGCGATCTGGATGGCTGGGCTCGGAAAAATTTCCGGCCTTAGGCTTGCTAGTTTCTGACGGCCGACAAGAAATTAATTTTTTTTCCTTCGGCCATAAAACGATTCTCGTATGCCGTGGCAATCCGAAAATCGCTGTCTATGGGATATTGGCCATGCAAATCGTAACTAACAGTTTTCAGTTTTAAATCAGAGCCGGCATTGATTTGCTCGACTGTCCAATCAAATAACATCCGGTCGTCTGTTTTTAAATACAAATAGCCGCCGGCACTGAGTACTTGCCCATAAATCGACAGATATAGCGGGTGGGTCAGCCGGTGTTTAGCTTGGTGCTTTTTGGGGTAAGGATCAGGGAACGTCAACCATAGGCATTTTAACTCGATTTCACCGAGCAGATCAGCCAGATCAACAGCGGCGGCTCGGACAAAAACCAAGTTGCGTATTTTTTGCCTGGTTGCCAGCTTGGCGCCAAACCACATTCGGTCGGATTTTATATCGAGCCCGGCAAAGCCCTGGTTAGGATAGCGGCGAGCCAACTCCACGATAAAATCTCCCCGGCCGCAGCCGAGCTCTAACGTTAACCTGCCCGGCGGCCAGACTGGTTGGTCTCCGGCCAGCCAATCAAACGTGTTGACCAACTGTCTATATTCTTTGAATCTCGGGGTTTTGGCTCGTCTGCTCATAAGCACTTGTTATACTAAGACTAACTCATGTGGGATTCAATTTACGACTGGCTTCAGACCAGCGGCACCAAAATAGCGGTTATTATTTTAATCGCCTGGGTGGTTGAGCGATTCAGCGCGGAGTTCGTTTCCCGCCTGGTAAAAGGCTCGATTAACCCCGATAATTACGCCAGCGAACGCGAAGAACGCCTGCGAGAGAAGACCATCACCTCGCTGGCTATCACCATCGTGCGGGTGGGCATTGCCGGCCTGGCGTTTATGTTTGTGCTCAGCGAGCTGTCGGTGGATATCGGGCCCCTGCTGGCCGGCGCCGGCGTCATCGGCTTTGCGCTTGGCTTTGGCGCCCAATCTTTGATTAAGGACTTTATCGCCGGTATCTATATCGTCCTGGAAAATCAATACCGGGTCGGTGATATCGTCCGGCTCAACGATATAGGCGGTAAAGTTCAAAAAATAACCACCCGGATAACTGTCCTTAGAGACCTCGACGGCAATGTCCACTACATCCCCAACGGCAGTATTAACATGGCCACCAATATGACAATGGAATATGCCAAAGTAAACCTGAACATCGGCGTGTCTTATGACTCGGATATCGACAAAGTCAAGCAGGTTATCAACGACGTCGGCTTGGAGTTATCCAAGGACGAAGCTTTTTCAAAATTTATTACCGAAGCGCCGTACTTCGCCCGTATAACCGATTTCGGCGACTCAGCCCTAGTGATTAAGATTTTCGGCAAGGTTTTACCAGCCAAGCAATGGATGATCGAGGGCGAACTGAGACAACGGCTGAAAAAGGCCTTTGACCAGCACAAGATCGAAATACCGTTTCCCCAACGAGTCATTCACAATAAAAAGTAGATTAAATCTTGATTTCAAACATTTTGGCGTTTTGCGCTTCAAAAACTTCTATTTCATGCTCCGCCAAAATGTTTTTAAGCAGGCTGTAATGCCAGGCCTGCCCGGCTTCACTCAAAAAAGCGTCGTGAATCGGCACGATATACTTAGGCTTAACCTTAACCGCCAAATCCACCGCCTGCTTAAGCGAACCCCACGGCGCAACGTAAGGTAAGGCCAGAATTGGTTTTGACTCGTCAAAGCTCAGGCTGTCGCCCGGGATTGTCAGCCGCCCGGCGATATGAAAGCCGGTATTAAGCGGCGCCTCGCCCGCCGGCAATGCTTCATGCGGCGCCGTAAACGGCTGGATCAGCGGATCCGACGCCAATACCTTAGTCTTAATAGCAGCGGCTTTGATCCGGTTAGCCACGGCCTCATTTGCAACTATCCTTACCCGGGGGAATTTTTCTACCACCGCATGGATAAGGGCCGGATGGAAGTGGTCGGCGTGCTCGTGTGTTATAACCATAAGATCAAGGTGTGTCAGCGCGCTTAGATCAACTAAGCCGGACTCCCACGACCACTGTCCAGGATCGATAAGAATCACCCGTTCATCAATCTCGACCAACAAACAAGAATGAACCAACTTCGTTATTTTCACTCGGAAACTTGTACTCCCCGCCAAAAGGCAATGTAATTTGTGTAGTCTTTTTTAACAATGTCTAGGGATGAAGGTGTTGGGTTTGAATAGTACCATGCTCCGTCAGCCCACCGCTCATTGCCAACGCTGACAGTTTTATAGCTGGCTTCGCCTTTCCAATGACAAGTTGTGTGGGTTTGGCTGTCTGTTAAGTACTCGTCGTTTACGGATTCAGGTGGAAAATAGTAATTACCCTCAATCCTAATAGTGTCATCGCTTTTTGCTAGCACTATCTCTTCTCCTTTGCTAGTGATCACAAACGCTTTAGCCATAGGTTTAAGTATACACTTAAACCTTTGTCCTCCAAATATCTAAAGACCGATGTTCGCGTCGCTGGGGTCGGCGCCGCTTAAATCACCTTCCAGCTCTTCCAGCTCTTGATCGAGAGTGTCGACTTCAGCTTCAAGATTATCCACTTCTCCGGTGTTAACCTCGGCATTCTCGCCGGTATCAGTATTTTCTGGCGGCGGCGCATTTTCAGCGTCGTTACTAGCCCGAAAAGCAGCATAACCGATTCCTACCAACAATAGCCCGACCAAAATTGCAATGATAATGGCTAGCGGTGCGTTGTGCTTGTCGCTTGGTTGTTTCATCGTCGGGCTGGAATCAGTTGTCGGCGACGGCGGGCTGGTTACCGGATCATCCGCAAGTTCATCGGGCGAGGCTTCGGCCGGGCTTGGCGGTGGAACCGGAGCATCTCCCTCGCTATCAGACATAGCTCCAGTTTCGGCTGGCGGCGCGTCGTCGGTTTGGCCTGTCGCGGCGGTCATCGGTTGGTTGGTATCTGGTTCGGTTTTGGTTTCATCCGGCGTGCTGTTGTCAGCTGGTTTTTCCGTGTCCATCTCTAACCCTCCTGCTGGGTGTCATTATTGTTTTTTAGTTCCTGGATTTGCTGCCTAATGCCGGCCAGGCTGGTTTTAATGACACCATCTTGCCCAAACAGGGCTACCAGTTGCCTAACTTTGGACTTAACGTCCAAAAACGCTAATCTGATATCCTCCAACGCCTGGTGAAAAGCTTCCTGGTCGGTGCCGCAATCAATCTCAAGCAGTGCGTCCAAGCCGGCCAGAAGTTCGTCCCAAGCGGTGGCTGATTCGCTGCCATAGCTCGACAAGTCCGCGATGCTTGCCCTTAGTTCAGTTACGTCCAATCCGGCGGCTTCAGCCCTGGCCGCAAAGGCCTCGAGTTTTTCTATGGTTCGGTTAACGGCACTATCACGGCGGTCTTTAAACCCTTGCAAGTTGTCGTGCAGCTGGTTCAGTCTTTGTTTGACGGCGTCACAACGAGTCTTTATCCGTTCTTTACGGTCAGCGCTGAGCTTGGCTGTAACGGTCTGGCGAGTCTCTTCATTGGCGTTATCCTGGGCTAACGAAGCCGTTGGCAATACCAGCCCGGCTAACATTATCAAGCTTAGACAAAATGCGGCCTTTTTCATGTTTTCCTCTTATGTTTAATCTGGAGTTAATTGTAGCACGCTCCGAAGCGGCTTTTTAGATTTATAAATGCTTATGCTTATGTTGTTTCATAACGATTTTGCTTAAATTGGTATATACTGTGATTATTAACAATTTAAGGAGGGGGTATGCAGGATCCTAAGGGTACGGCATCCAGCTTGACGATGCTATTCGTCGGCTTAGCTGAAGTTGTACTTGGTGTCCGAGTCGTATTTAGACTGATTGACGCCGATACAACAAACTCGTTGGTTCAGTGGTTTTACGCTATGAGCGAGCCGCTACTGGAGCCAGTCAAGGACCTTATCGGCCCTAACGAGTTCACCCAGCGTTTCGTGCTAGACTTCCGGGCGCTACTCGGTATGGCGGTAATCGCCGTGGCGGGCTATGTTGCTCTGGGCATTCTAGAGTGGGTGCGTAAGCCGCGGCTCGAGCGTGACGCCGGTTGGCGTCACTGGCTGAGAAGCCGGATTTAAAAACCTTAGGGTGGGCTAAAAAAGCCCGGCCGAGCTCCTTCGGCGGGCTTTTTAACTCCCGATAAATTGGAACTTGCAAGAATCAACCAGAAAACTATATAATTAAATATAGTCGAGCAATTAGCGACATTATATAACGAGCCGATGGCGCCGCGCCACTAATAACCGCGGCCGGCCGGTCGCTCTGCAACGTAGAGTTTTTTGGAGGAGATATGGGACGACGCAAAATTAATAAACAATATATCAGGAAAATCGGTAAAATCGGCAGCCAAAAAAACCATTCATACTACGTCACTCTGCCGGTAGCCTACATCCGGAGTTTGGGCTGGCGCGAAGGTCAAAAAATCGTGGTCAAGAAAGTTGGCGCCAAGGTCAGCTTGCTCGACTGGCAACAATAGGCGGGTTGACAAATCCCCGGCGCAGTCGTAGCCTCGAAAGGTAATGCCTTCTGGCATAAACAAAACAAACGAATTCCCAACAAACACTGAAGCTCTGAAAACCCGAGAGTCTAGACTGAGTCTCCAAACTGCTCAAAGCATTGACAGTTTTTTAAGATTGGCCGCCCAGCCGGTCAGTACAAAAAGACAACTAATCGAGATGGTAGAAAGTACAAAGCTGCTGCCGTCCATAAAAGCTATTTGTCCGGCCGATAAGTCGATCGGGCTATTGTTCAGCCAAGAAGGTTGGCTGCATTTCGTCCAGCTGACAGAGGTCAACATCACCATCATTCGTGCCGATGCCGCTTCCGGCTGGTCGCCGTATGGCTTTGTCCTGGCCGAAAACAAGTCGCGTACGATTGAAATCGATCTGCCGCACTATTCCTATGGCCGATACCGCTCTGTCAACGGCCAATGCCACTTAATCGATCAAGAAGACGCCTTTTATACAGCCAGTCCCAATGACGTTGAAGCATTCGTCAATGACTTAGCCGGCGAGTTATCACAGTGGCGAGCCGCTTAGTTTAGCTGATCAATTTTTTGAGCCAAATCAAAATCACGCCGACTCAATCCGCCGCTGTCATGCGATGTCAGCGAAAGCCCTACCCGTCCCCAGCTAAGTTCAATCAGCGGGTGGTGATTTACCGCTTCGGCCAAATCTCCCACTTGGTCAACAAATTTTAAGGCTGACTTAAAGTCGTCAAACTTAAATGTTTTTTTGATAGTTTGGCCGGCTTGATGCCAACCGTCCAGCCCTTTTAGCAATCTGTCGATGTCCGTTCGGTCCATCTACGGCGCCAAACGATTGATATCACGCGGGAAGAGTGTGGCTTCTTTGACGTTTTTTAAGCCTACGATTTTCTCGACGAACCGATCAATGCCAAAGCCGAAGCCACCATGCGGAGGTAGGCCATATTTAAAAGCCATTAAATAATACCTATAACCGGGATGCTGGGGATCGAGTCCAGCCGCTTTCATTTGGTCGGTCATTTTGTCGTGACTCGGTTCTCGCTCCGGGATGGTGGCGATTTCCAGCCCCCGGAAAAGCAAGTCGGCCCACATGATAGTTTGCGGATTGTCCGGATTGACGCGATGATAGAACTTCATGGCCTCAATCGGAAACTCGGTTACGAACACCGCTTCCGAACCGTGTTCCTGCTTGGCCCAGTCGCAGATCCAGCGTTCTTCGGCCGGCTTAAGATCTTTTTCGCCAGTTGTATCCTCGCCCGTCGCTTGGCTGTATTTATGATGAACATCCGCCACCGTAATTCGGGGAAAACTGTTAGCTAAAACCGGCTTAGCCGCCTGGACCTTGCCGAGTAGTTCTGCATTATCCTGCCACAGTCTCTCGACTACAAAGGTGATTAATCCTTCCGTCATTTTCAGCACGTCGTCGTGCGATTCGATAAAGCCCATCTCAATATCAAGCATCGTGGTTTCGCTCAGGTGGCGGGCGGTCAGACTCGGCTCGGCTCGAAACGCTGGTCCGATTTCAAAGACACGTTCAAAAACCCCAACCATCATTTGTTTATAAAGCTGCGGGCTTTGGGCCAGTGTGGCCTCCTTGCCAAAGTAATCGAAGGTAAAGACCTCCGCTCCACCCTCGGTGGCCCCCGCCAGAATCTTAGGAGTCTGGATTTCTACAAACTCGTTGGCAATCAAGTATTCGCGGATGTATTGGTTTATTAAAGCCCGAATACGAAAGATGCTTTGCTCGGTCAGATTCCGCAAATTGAGCGGTCGATACTCAAATAATGTGTCAAAATTTTCCGGCGTGTGGTCAATCGGCTTATCAATTTCGATCGGCGGGACATCATTAACCGGTGTAACTATCTCCAGTTCTGGTTCGTGCAACTCCACGCCGCCGGGGGCACGTTCATCCTTAACGACTTTGCCGGTCAAACTCAAAACCGTACCGGTTTGCAGGCCCCGAAGCTTTTCGATCTCTGATTCGTCTTCGATTAGTACCTGGGCTAAGCCCGAGCGGTCCCGTACCACGATAAAATTAAGCCCGCCCAGCTTGCGGCTTTTATGCAGCCAACCCTTAATCGTCACCGTCTGATCGGCTTTTTCAGCTAAATCGCGAACTAACGTCCTCATAAATTACATCTATTATAAGTCAGAATCCCCGCGATTGAACGCAAATCAGTCCGACGCCAAAAAAGACACCCACCGAGAACCTATATATGGGGTCTGCTGCGCATAGGCTGCGCGGGTTTGCTATCATGGTACTGAAAAAGCCAAAGCAAGGAGTCGTTATGGATAAGAGGTTTATAGCCATTCTGATCGCCGTCGTTGCGGTAATGATCGGTGTTTTCGCCCTGAGCGGCGGCAAGTCCGGTACTTCTAACGCCACTTTTGAGGGCGATCCAACCCAGGTTCAGGCCGACGATTGGGCCCAGGGGCCAGCCGACGCTAAAGTCACCCTGATCGAATACGGCGACTTTCAGTGTCCGGGTTGCGCCGCGCTATTTCCCGCTCTGGAACAGGTCAAACAAGAATTAGGCAACGAATTTCGGTTTATCTTTCGACACTTTCCTCTCACCAGTATCCACCCTAACGCCATGGCGGCCCATCGCGCCGCGGAGGCGGCTGGCCTTCAAGGCAAGTTCTGGGAAATGCATAACCAGCTCTATCAAACCCAGCAAGTTTGGAGCGGCGTGTCCAACGCGCCGGAACTATTTGAAGGTTACGCCCAGGAACTCGGTCTGGACATGGATAAATACCGCACCGATATCGCCAGTCAAACGGTTTTTGATCAGATCAGCAAATTCCAAGACAGCGGCAATCAGCTGGGACTGACCTCTACCCCATCGCTGCTGCTTAACGGTGAGGTCATCCCAAATCCGGCCACGATTGACGATTTGAGACAGCTGATTCAATCGGCCATCGACGCGACTAACGGCAGCTAGACTCTAAATCTAACCGGCTTTGCTTCATAAATTTATGGCGCGATGTACTCCCGCCAAAACGGTTTGATCGTCCGAACGGCAATCGACGTCGGCTTTCCGTTGGCAGATTTTACCTTGATAGGCATGCTTTTTTGCCCCTTAAAGCCACTTGAAATACATCCCAAGTCGCTCATTTTTAGTTTTTAATTTTTGTTTCCTACCTCAAAGTAGTTGAAACTGATTTGATAATAGAAAACCGCCTATGCTTTGTCAACTACTTATCAGAGTCTCACCCTTCTAAACTCGGCTGCCCCTTATTACAAAAAACGCCCGCGGGTTATCCCTCCGCCTTAGTAGCGAGCGGGCTAAAAAATTGGTTTTAAAGCGATTATTCAGATCAGGACGGCAACGGCTTAGGATTATCGGTTATAATTATTTAAAATTTATGTCATTAATAAAACGCCGCCTCCGGTTACCGTTTGGCCGCCAGCTGTTTGCCGCTCTGCTCTCCGGCAGCGAAGGCGGACTAGCCACTACGACCGCTATCACCGCCGGACTGCTTATCAGCACCGACCAACCCGATTTGGTCGTACTAACGGCCACCATATCTTTTTTAGTCCAAGCCTTTAACGGCTCGATGGGCCGTTTCTCGGCCGAGCACACTGATCAGGAACTGGATCAACGCCGAAAATGGTTCGACTATGGCGGCCCGATCCGGGACGCTTTGACCCAGTTCGTGTCTCACGTTTTGATGAGTGTCATCGTTCTCCTGCCGATCGTGGTGGTGGCGGATGTCGGCCGGGCGCTGACCTACGCTGTCGCCCTGACTCTGTTTTTCCTCTTCCTCATCGGTGCTTTTAAAGGACGACTGGTCAAGAATAGCCCCCTTCGTGACGGCATTGAAATGGTGCTGGTCGGTAGTCTCATTATCAGCGTCGGCATTGTCGCCGGCTTTGCCCTTAGAACCTAAGCTCCATCTGTTACAATATCGCTAATGCCTAAACTGATAATTCGCCGTGGAAATTAGTCTTTTTAGCGAGATTAGCCTGATTATCGCGATCGGTACGTTTATCGGCCTGGTTATGCATCTTCTCAGGCAGCCGCTGATAATGGGCCATATTATAACCGGTGTGTTAGTCGGCCCGTCCGTTTTTAATCTTGTCCGGGGCGAAGACACCGTCAACATTTTCGCCCAATTCGGCGTGGCCTTGCTGTTGTTTATCATCGGCTTGGGCCTAAACCCCCGGGTGATAAAAGAGGTCGGTAAAGTTTCGGCCTATACCGGGATCGGCCAGGTGTTGTTTACCAGTCTTATCGGCTTTGGCATCGTCAAGGCCTTGGGTTATAGCAACATCGAGAGCCTGTATATCGCTGTCGCTTTGAGTTTTTCCAGTACCATTATTATCCTCAAGCTCCTGTCCGACCGCAAAGAACAAAACCGGCTGTACGGCAAAATCTCTATTGGTTTTTTGCTGGTCCAGGACATCATCGCGACTTTCGCTTTGTTGTTCGCCGCTTCTTTCGGCGCCGGTGCCGACTCAGACCTCGGATTAATCGACCTACTGATGCGCGGCGTGTTTTTAGGCAGCTTTTTTTACCTGTTGGGCGCCTACCTTCTGCCACGCGCCCACCAGGTCATCGCTTCATCCCAGGAGTTTTTATTCCTGTTCTCCATCGGCTGGGGTCTCGGCATCGCCTCGCTCACCGCCGAGCTGGGGTTTTCCCTCGAAGTCGGCGCCTTGTTTGCCGGCGTAACTTTGGCCTCGATGCCCTACGCCCAAGAAATCGGCACTCGGCTCAGACCCTTGCGCGACTTTTTCATCGTGCTGTTCTTTATTAGCCTGGGGTCCGAGCTAGGTCTGTCCAATATTTTGGGTAACTTGCCCCACGCTTTGTTGTTAGCGCTATTCGTTCTGGTCGGCAACCCGCTGATAGTTATTATGATTATGGGGGTACTAGGCTATACCAAAAAAACCAGCTTTAAGGCTGGTTTAGCGGTAGCTCAGATCAGTGAGTTTTCGTTGGTACTGATTCTACTCGGACGGGATCTAGGCAACATAAGCGAGGATATCGTGTCACTGATAACGCTGGTAGCCCTGATCACAATCGCCGCCAGCACTTATATGATTTTATATTCCGACGAGTTATATAAATTAACCGAAAAATACCTCAAATTATTCGAGCGTCGTAAGGTCCGCTACGACCAAGAATCAGCCGCCCAGTACAGTATTGTTTTGTTCGGTTACAAAAAAGGCGGCGCCGAGTTTATCCGCACGTTCAAACAAATGAATAAACCCTTCGTGGTAATCGATTACGACCCCGAGGTGATCGACCATTTGGACCACCGGGGCATGAACTACATCTATGGCGACGCCTTGGACCTGGAGTTGCTGGAAGAAGCCGGCGTCAATCACGCCAAACTGGTGGTATCCACCATCACCGACCATAACACTAACAAAATCCTGCTGGAGCAGGTGGTCAAGCTCAACAAGCGGGCGGTATTAATCTGTCAGTCGGATACGCCAAAAGACGCGGCTGAGCTTTATCAGCTAGGAGCCACTTACGTCATGATGCCCCACTACATCGGCTCCGAGCAAATCGGTAACTTCATCAAGAAGAAAGGTCTGAGTAAGGTCGAATTTAATAAATTCCGACAAAAACACATCGCCGACCTTGAGTCTCATTACGAATTATATAGCTAAGTTGCTATGTATGTTACAATGTTTTCTCTCTGTTATTTCTTAAAACTATATAATTAGTTATATAGCTCTATTTAGTAATAAATAACTGATTTTTTAGCGGCTGGTTGCAGCCGCTTTGGAGCCTTGCGCTTGATCTTGGCCAATCCGCAGTTTTGGTTGGCGCAATAAAGCCGGTTCTTACTGAGATTAGCCCGGATTATGATTTGGGATTTATGGCAGTTCGGACAAACCACGTGTTGGCCAATTTTAAACTCGCTGCAGACCAATAGACTGCTTGGCGGTTCCAAGTCGGCCTGCCTGGCAATGACCATGCCGCAAAGATAGATATCTTTGGTCGATTCATAACCCTGCCGTTGCAGTTCAATCGCGTCGCTAATGTCCCCGTCTGCCAACGCGTCGTAGGCCCGGCGGTAACAGTCGGCGGCTTTCTCGCCAATAGCGTCTCGGGCCAGTTCGGGATCGACGGCCGCGACTTGGTCGATAAATTCCCGAATCGCCAACATGTATCTATCTCCTTGGTCGATCCGCCAATCGGGCCGACGGGCGATGTTGATGATCGTCTCCGCCAGCTGGTCGATATTGGCCTCAAATCGCCGCTCGCGCTCGATCGACACCCTTTCTAACTCCAAATAATCCATCTGTCCCGCTAACTCCTGGCCCAGCCATTGTTCGCCGTTGTCTATCAGTTTGGCGATGTCGGCCGGTCCGTTGCTAAAATCTGAGCGTTTGACTATGACGGGTGTAGCCAGGATGCCGGTGGCTGAAAGCTCCTCGGAGGCTTCCTTAACCCCTAACTGGCTCATGGCCCGACTCAGCCTGATAGTGTCACTGGCCTTCATGTTGAGCTGTTTCATCGTTAACTCGTCACCATTCACCTCAAACCAACGAACCATATATGTCCGCTCTTTGGCGTCGTAGCCCAGCTCGGCAGCCAAGTCATCAGCCATATCGTGAGCGTAAGGTGTAATCCAAACCATAGCGTTGGTTTCATTTAACTCACCTTGAGCGCCAAGTATGTTAACCAGTATGCCAACATTTAATTCGACACTGCGACGGATAAATTCTTCATTATTTAAGCTTGAACTAGCGAGCCCGCGGATCGAGATATCAACGATCGGGACGCCATTGACACAAAAGCCGCGCCGCTGCCGATCCATCTGGGCTTGGACAATTGACACGTGCCCGCGCTTAATCAGTGCCTCCCAGCCGGCGGTTCTGGCGTCGTTTTTTACGTAGTCCTTTGCTTGCTTGGCTTGTGGTGAATCGGGGCCATAGACTTCAACCTGCTGCCAATAGAGTCTGCTAGAACCGATCGGATCGTCGTCGGTTATCTCAGCCAACTCGGGAATTTCTTTATATTCAATAGCGTTTATAATCTCGGCTGATTTGGCCCAGGCTTGTTGCCAGGCCGGATGATCCCAGGCCGAGATTGTTTCGTAACTTGCTGTTGGCCGCTCCAAATTAAAAACCCTCCGACTGCTAGCGAGCCGAAGAGCAACTACTAAAAAGCTCATATCCTGCTCGGGAGTCTTTGATGCTCGAACGCCAACGTATCCGACTTAGATCGGTTCTTTTTACTTTGAAAAAGAGCCGGACCGGTTCACGACTATGTTTCGTGACGGCGAACTTAATTCGCCAGGTCCGATGAGAAAAACCTTGGTTCTTCTCACTGATCTTTACGGTTGCGGCACAGTGAGGGAATTACACCCTGCTTCCGTTAAACGCGCGAGTTAAATTGTTAAGTACCTCGGATTTAGCATAGCATACCTTTTTTTGGTACCTGACCAGCGACAGCTAGCCCTTGTAACTGGCTAAGACCACACCGGCCACCAGCACCACCAAGCCAGCCAGATTAATCCAACTGATTGAATCTTTAAACAGGCTCGCGCCGACGATGTAGCTGACCGCCATAACTACTGGCACGGTCACGGCTTGGATGGCACTGAATTGAAACCGCGTCAACATCCAAAAACTTATAAGCGACGCGACGACAAATGTCCCGAGGCCCGATAGAAATTGCCATGACAACAATAAGTCCAGCATTCTCCGTGAAAAAATAAAGCCTGGCGTCGGTTCGAACCCGGCTCGGTCGACGGCGTATTTGTACATTGTATTTCCGGCAACTATCAGCAAGGAGAACAACAGCCCGAAGAAATAAAGCATGAGCGCATTTTAGCCGATGCGACTAAAGAAAGCTACTTCAAGGAACGACCACTTTAAACACCTGGCCTTTGGCGGCGTCGGCCAGATATAGCTCGCCGCGGCTGTCACGGCCAAAAGTCGAAATACTGAGATCAGTTTGCTTTATCAAATTGGCCGTGTAGGTCGCCTGGGAGGAATCTAACAGGTAAATCCGCCCCTTGCAGTAATCACCGTAGATATAAAACCCTCGCAGCGTGGCGTAAGCCTCGCCCCTATAAACATAGCCGCCGGTTACCGAGCCGCGACAACTGCTACCCTCGTGCGGGTATTGGGCTACCGGAAACGTGTAATTACTTTTATTCTTGCAGCCCGATTGCAAGTTGTGTTCGTTCGCGCCCTCGTAGCAACGCCAGCCGTAGTTGCGCCCGCCGGTATTGGCCGGTTCATGGTTAATTTCTTCTGCTTTGTTTTGGCCGACATCAGCCACCCACATGTCGCCATTCAACGGATCAAAACTAAATCGCCACGGATTACGCCAGCCCAGACTCCAAATTTCCGGCCGGTAATCATCGTCTTTAATAAAGGGATTATCAGCCGGTACTTTATAACCGCCCGCGCCGCTAACGTCGAGCCGCAAGATCTTACCCAGCAGTGATTTACCATTCTGGGCATTATTGTTTGGGTCTCCGCCGCTACCGCCATCCCCCAACGTCACATAAAGGTAACCGTCGGGGCCAAAGTGTAAATCGCCGGCGTTGTGATTACGAAACGGTTGGGCAACGCTCAATAGCTCTTCAGACTTTTGAGTTTTGTAACCGCTGCCCGACCGCTCGACTTGATACCGTGCGATTACGGTTTCCCGGCCGCTATTGGTCGGCCGGACGTAGTTTATATAAATGTATTTATTAGTTTCGTAATTCGGGTCAAATACAAAGCCCAGTAAACCTTGCTCGCCCTCATCGATAACTTTGGTAGATATGTCCAAAAAAACTGGTCCGATTTTGCCATCATTCAGATTTAACAGCCGGATTTTACCGCCTTTTTCTACGATATAGAGTTCGGTGTCAGCCCCCACGCCGCTGACGATACCCACCGGCGCGATAAAGCCGCCGGCCACATAATTTAGATCCAGTTTGGGAAAGTTAACCCCGCCGACTGATTGATTTGCATCAGCCGTTTCATCGGCTGGTTCCAATTCCGAGCCGTCGTTGCTAGCCACGATTACCACCGCGCCCAGGCACAAAACCAAAAGTATTATCCACAGCGGAATATGACGCTTAAAAGCCTCGCTCATGCTTTAAGATTATATCCGGTTTTGACAAAAGTGTTGGCGTAGTATAATGCTTATAGTAACTGCGAGGGTACTTTTTATGTATTATCACTATAAACGGGGTGTAATAACGCCCTTTGTCCAAAAATATTTGAGGTTAATAATTCTGGCGATTGCCGGAATTTTTATTTTTTCACAGACGGTATTGTTTGTAAGTCCAACTAAGGCAGATGATCTGGGTCCCATTGATTTTGAATCTTACTCGCTGGGTTCAGTTGATGGCCAGGACGGATGGAGCTCAACTGGACCGTTTGATCAAGAGGTCGTCACAAATACCTACGGTATTTCCGAGTTTGGTTCTCAAACATTTCGCATATCAAATGCCGTAACCAGCGGCTCTTTCGGAGATCAGACTTTTACTAAATCTTTAGTTGATGAGGCCGGTGAACCATCAGCAGAAAACGGCAGCTTGTCTGGCGGTACGCGCCAACCGCATTTTGAAGCTCAGTTTGATTTCGCGTCAACAATGCAAGACCACCAACCCGGACTGTTTATGTCCGTATCTCCTGATAGAGGTGATGGTGCTCGCATGAGCTATCTTGGATTCGAAGATACAGTTGGTGGTATCGACGTCATCTTCTTTGATGTTCAGGATGAGAATGTGGGATTTCAAGTAGCTAATTTTGTAGGAACAACGGTCGCTACTGGTCTTTCAAGAAACTCTGTGCACACCGCAAAGTTCGTCATGGATTTTGTTGCTGGCTCGTCTAACGATGTCGTAAAAATCTATATTGACGACACGTTAGTGCACACTGGCACTAGTTGGGAAAATTACTTCCGCTTTGATACCGAGTCACAAGGAAATCCGCACGATTCAAATCTTGAGAATAAGAGCCGAACAGTAGATTCCTTGTTGTTTCGCGTAAGCGGAGGTTCGGCGCCAGACACTAGCGGCAATGGTTATTTAATAGATAATGTCGGTTTGGCCTCATCTAACTTTGTGAATAATGATGGCAAGGTTAGAATTTGCCATGCCACTGATTCGGCTCAAAATCCCTATAATTCAATAGAAGTAGATACCAGCGCTATTGACGGTGATGGCGGTAACGACCATAGCAACCACACCGGGCCGGTCTTCGATCCAGATGTGCACAACCAGCAGAATCGTGGTTGGGGAGATATCGTTCCTCCGGTTCCAGGCGTAAATGACGGACAGAACTGGAGTGATGAAGGCATAGCCTTCTGGCTCGACAATTGCGGTGACGAGCCGGCTCCTAGGAATGCGGCTACTGTCATCGCCCATAAGATAGTATGTGATGATGAAGCAAAACTGCCTGATGACGGCTATAGTTCAGTTGGCCCTGACACAGCCCAAGACTTTGTTAATCAGAATGAAGGTTGTGATCTAGAGGAAAATTGGGACTACCAATATCGTTTAAGCGGTTCAAGCTCGCCAGAGCCAACAGGTTATGGGGAGCTAGATGGCTGGGAGACTTTCACCAACTCTGAGCACATTCCTTTGTCTGGAAACACGACAATCCAGCTAAGAGAAGTGTTGCCAGAAGGATATATACCGTTTACCGGACAGCATTCTGATGACAGTGTTTCAGCCGAGTTCTATTGCCATACCGATGCAGCCAACTACGACAACTGGGAATGGGTAAGCAGCCCCAAGGAGGGAGAAACCTACTACTGCGTCGCCTGGAACGTAGAAAAACCAGTTACGGTACTTGGCACCAAGATTGTTTGCGACACTGAAGACCGCTTGCCCAACTGGGGTAACGGCCAGACTGGACCGGCTACAATCGGTGCTACCACGGCCGATGATTGGCTTGCCGAAGATGACAACGACGACCACTGCGATAAAGTCGCTTGGGACTTTGAGTGGAAGATGGACCCGACCAACAACCCCGGAGACAACACTGGCCCGGCCGGTGACGGCTGGACCCCTTTTGACGCCGCTACCGGTGTCGAACTAAGCCCGGCTCAGCAGGGTGATAGTACCCGGATTTGGATTAGGGAAGTCTGGAATGATAATTACATACCGTTTACCGGTCAAAATACCACTCAAGACGTTTCGGCCGAGTTGTACTGTGGCAGCGACATTCTTAACTACGACAACTGGGATTTCATCGATAACCCCGAGCCGGGCCAGTCTTACCACTGCGTGGCTTGGAACGTCGAACAGCCCGATGAATTTAACATCCATGCCGCCAAAGTCGTCTGTGACACCGAAGCCGACCTGCCCAACTGGGGCGATGGCGAACCAGCTTCGCTTATTACCGCTAACACTGCTCAGCGCTGGGTAAATGCCAGTGACGGAGCTTGTCAGTTGGCCCGATGGCAGTTCCAGTGGGCGCCGAACACGGCTAACCCCGGCGACGATCAGGGTGAGGCCGGTGATCCTTGGCACACCTTTGCTAATTCAGCCACTTTAACCGAAGCTGATTTGGCTGGGGGTGATAGAATCTGGGTACGCGAGGTGTTTAACAACGACTACATACCTTTTGGCGGCCCCAATACCACCAACCATGAATCCGCCGAACTGTATTGCAACACCGACATACTCAACTACGACAACTTCGATTTCATCCTTAATCCTAAACCAGATGAAGATTACTACTGTGTCGGGTTCAACGTGCTGAAACCAGCTGTACTAAGCGTCGTCAAGATTGTTTGCGACAGCGAAGACCGCTTGCCCAACTGGGGCGATGGCGAACCTGCCGCCTTGATTACCAGTAATACCGCCGATCGCTGGCTCAACGCTGATGATAATTCTGAGCATTGCCAAAAAGTCGATTGGGATTTCCAGTGGGGTACGCCAGCCAACGGCGACCCGGATGATAACACCGGTGAGATAGCCGGCTGGAACACTTTCAACGACACGACCACTATATGGCTGGGTGAGTCTGGCGACGACCTTCGTGTCCGTGAAGTTTGGAACGATAACTACATACCATTTACCGGTCAAAATACCACTGAGGACGTTTCGGCCGAGTTGTACTGTGGCAACGACATACTTCACTACGATAACTGGGAATGGCTAGATAATGTCGAACCTGGCGGCAATTACTACTGTCTCGCCTGGAACGTAGAAAAACCAGTTACGGTGCTTGGCACCAAGATTGTTTGCGACAGCGAAGACCGCTTGCCCAACTGGGGCAACGGCCAGACCGGACCGGACCTCATAACTTCCAACACTGCCACCCGGTGGCTGAATATCGGCGATAATTCTGAGCACTGCGATGAGGTCGCTTGGGACTTTGAGTGGAAGATGGACCCGACCAACAACCCCGGAGACAACACTGGCCCGGCCGGTGATGGCTGGACCACCTTTGACGCCGCTACCGGTGTCGAACTAACAGCCGCCGATCAAGGAGATAGCGACAAAGTCTGGATCCGCGAAGTTTGGAACGAAGAGTACATACCTTTCAGCGGGCAGAACACCACTAATGACGTCTCGGCCGAACTGTATTGCGGCGAAGACATTCTAAACTACGATAACTGGGACTTTATTGACAACATCCAGCCGGGCGATATCTATCACTGCGTGGCTTGGAACGTCGAGGTTACCGGCCAAATCCAAGGTTTGGTCTATAACGACGCTAACAGCAACGAGCAGAAAGACCCAGCGGAAGACCCACTGGCCGACCGGACGGTTTGGCTTCTGACCCACAACAGTCCGTGGTTCTTGCATGCCGTTACGACTACCAACGCCGGCGGCGAATACTTGTTTGAGAACTTATCTGTCCCTGGCACCTACTACGTCTGTCAAGACATTCAGGACGGTTGGTTCCAAACCGAGCTAAACAACGCCGGGCTGGGAGGCATAGACGCCAGCTTAATCGCTGTCGGCAGTCAAATCGGGAGCGACCCTGACCCTGCCTTGGATACCCTTATTGCAAACTTCTGCTATTCTATCGATTTGAGCCTAGCTTCACCGATATCCGTTGCCAATGACTTTGGCAGTCTGCCGAACGTCCAAGGTACTACCGATACCCGGGACCCCGGACAGGTTCTTGCCGACACTACCGGCACCCTTGGCAAGAGTGGCCAGCCGGCCTGGGTTATGTTAATACTCGGGCTAACCTTGATTACGACCGCTGGCGCCACTAGACGCTCGGTCAAAAAACACTCTTAGTCGTCCAGTCTGATTTCTTCGGCTACTATTGTCGTGCTGCCGATTGAGGCCAGCTCGCCTTTGACTTTGACTTTTTGGCCGACCCAAGGGCCGATATTTTGCGAGGTCTGGATAGTGTAAGCTACGCCTTCATCGGTTACTTTGTACTTGCCGCCGCTAAAAACCAGCGTGCCCTCGGCCTCGATAGCGAGGTTGTCTGGCACGTCGTCGTCTCCCAGGTCCGAACCGGCCTCGTCGTCATCGTCTGAGCCCCGGTTGCTATCTCCGCCGTCATCGTCAATATCATCAAGTGCGCGGTCGCGCAGTTCTATCTTAACGCCACCGTCTTTATCATCGGCTTTGACTCTAAATAGCTGCGCGCCGCCCCCGTCTAATAGGCCTCTCAACTCGGCTACCCTACCAACCAAAGAGGCAAAATTACTGTCGCTGGCTAAACCGGTTAGCTCGACCCTAACACCATCATGCTCGACAAAATAACCGCTGCCATCTTGCTCGATTAAGTCAGTAGCCCGAAACTCAACCCGGCCGTTTTCGGTTTGCAGTTTAAACAGCCCAAACTTAAGTTCGCGGGCCGAGAAGCTGCCGCCGGACAGAACGCCCTCTACTTTCACCGTCCGGCCGGCAAACAGTTCGACGCTGATATCACTAAGTGATAGAGATATATCGTGGCCCAACACGTTGATGGCCGTGCCGTCGTCGTTGACTCGTCCTCTCAGCTCGACTAAAAATCCGTCTTGAATCGAGTTTTGTTCTTCATCCAGTTCATTTTCAAATATATCGTTGATGTCTTCCAGTTCGATTTCCAATTCGTCCCCCTCTAGTTCAATGCTTAACCGGCCAAAATCGTCGCGGTATCTGCTCAGCAGCTCGCGCAACCTGGCCGTCAGCTCCATTAGTTGATCGCTCGTAATATCCGCTCTCGTGTCCAGCTCGAGCGAGAGTTTAATATTGTCAAATTCATTATCCAGCTCGCCGAGTGTGTTGCTTGTCTGCTCAATCGCCTGATTGAGCTGGCCGCGATTATCAACCTCGACGCTAACCAGCTCGTCCAACCGTTCATCGGCAAAGCCGATTTTAAGATCCAGCTTAGAGTGGGTACTATTAGCCAGTGCCAGCCGAGTCCGCTCGATGGTTCGATCCAAGCTGTAAAGAATGTCACCCGGTTTTGATTTGCCGGCCTGAGCTAAAACGGTACCACCGCCGATTATTACCATCGCCCCCAGCGCAAAGAAAGTTGCCGCCGTCCGGCCTTGATAAAACCAGCCGCCTTTAATCGTTTTGGCGTTGTATTTTTTATAATTCTTCGCCGCGGTCATATATATCTGTCTTAGATTGGCCGCATTAACTGATAAATCCGGTTCGGGGCGGTTAGCATTTTTTAGCAATTGTTCGATCGGCTGCTTCATAAAATCGCCCCTTCAAAATAGGCCTTAAACTCCGGATCAGTCGTCAGTGTCTGTTTCAGTTCTTTCTGAGCTCGGTGCATGGCTGTTCTGACCGCTCCTTCCCGCATATCCATCGCCTCGGCTACTGCCCGGTGCGGCAGGTGCTCAAAATAATAAAGATGGATTATCTCTTGGTGCTTTGGTCTTAGCCGACGAACGGCCTTATGCAGCATCATAAACTGCTGGTTGCTATCCAGCTCGGCTTCGATCTTTGCCCGGTTATCTTCATCCAACGTCCAGTTCTTTAAGACATTCTCGGCGTCTTCGGGCGCCAAAAATCGATATTTTTGCTGGTTTCTAAAATAAGAATTAACCTCGTTCGAGGCAATTCTAAAAATCCAGCCGTTAAAACTCTGGTCGTGCCGCCACTGGAACCTTGGCAAGTTTAATAAAACTTTTAAAAACACGTTGGCGGTTATGTCCTGCGCCACCTCGGCGTCCAGTACCCGCCTAAAGGCGTAGCCGACAATCCTCGAAAAGAACTCGTCATAAATTTGGCCCAAGCTGTGTTCGTCTCCATCCTGGGCTTGATCGATAATAGCCTTGAGTTGAAAGGGTTTCATGTTCATAGCATACAACGCGCCTTGGTAGAGAATGTTACAGACCAGCGCCACCGGTGCCCCGGGGCTCAACTTGCGCGCTCAATAACAGCGGCCCTAGCTCATATTCTGGGGGTTAAATTCTTGTTCCGGGCCGAAAGTTTTTCGTGCAGGTCTTTAAATTGCTGGTGAAGTTCTTCCAGTTGCTCATCGGTCAGATCTTCCAGATCGACCAAATCATTGCGAGCACCCTTAATGGCTTTTATCAGCACGTCGAGCTTAAGGTGCATGGCCTTGGCGTCACGGTTTTGCGTATTCTGAATTAAAAACACCACCAAAAATGTGACGATAGTGGTGGAGGTGTTAATTACCAACTGCCAGGTGTCTGAGAAGCCAAAAATCGGTCCGCTGAACGCCCAAACAGCAATAGCCACCAGCGCTACCAAAAATGCCAGCGGCGACCCAACCAAATTCGATACTTTGGCGGCAATCTTATGAAACATCTCGCTCATCTTCAACCTAATAATACTACTAACCAAGCCCTGTCGCCAGGGGTGCACTGCTTGTGCTTGCAATTTATCTGATTAAATTATAGAGTAGCGCCAAATTACGGGGCCAGGAAAAGTCTTGTAGTTAGGTACTTTTTCAGTCGAAGTCTGGAGATAAAAATGAGGATTAGAATGGTAGCCCTGACACTCGTCGCCGCTACGCTTGTCGTAGTTAGCCCGGCAGCCGGAGCTCAAGAGGTTGAGACTCGGCCCAATGTCATCGTCATCATGACAGATGACATGCGCGCCGACCTGCTTACCCCAAAGTACATGCCCAGCACGTATGAACTCCTAAGCAGCGAAGGAATGATGTTCACCAACGCGGTGAGCAACATCCCAAACTGCTGTCCAGCGCGAGCCAGCTTCCTGACGGGGTTGCTACCGCGCCACCATCAGGTCTGGGTCAACGTCATCAAAGACAGCCTCGGCAACTCCGGCGGGCACGGCCTATTCAAGGAGTTGTTCGAGTCCACCGGCAGATACCTGCCGTGCTGGTTGGAGGAAGCTGGTTACAGCACCATGCTGGCTGGCAAGTACCTCAACGAGTACCCCTTCGGCCAACCCAAGACGTTCAAGGAGAACCTATACGTCCCACCGTGTTGGACAGAGTGGTACGGCATGAACTACGCCAAGAGTTCATCCGAGGATCCGGTCATTCCCGGTTCCGGCGGGTTGCTTTACAAGCGCTACCTCAACCACGATGAGGTCGTGCTCAACCAGCACGGCCGCGTCCGGTTCGTCCGGTGGCGCTCGAGTAGCGACAACCCCTACCTAAAGGCCGGTAAAGCCGATGGTACCAGGTCTATGGCTAGGCCCAGCGGCGAGATAACGCGTAAGAAGAACGTCAAGTCGGTCTACGCAACTGATGTCGTGACCAACCGAACCCGTTCGTTCATTCGGCGCAAGTCAGAAGCCGGCCAGCCGTTCTTTGCCTTCGTAAGCATGTATGC
>DASWIF010000037.1 GCA_036397795.1 Candidatus Saccharimonadales bacterium | reverse complement strand
GGTCGAACGAAGGTATTGTTTAATCAATCTGGCCTTACTGGTACCCACGGTTCGCGCTAACTCCCATTCTCTAGCCTGAATCACACCGCGGATACTGCCAAATTCCTTGATTAATTTTTTTCTGGTGGCCACCCCGACGGTCGGAATACCCTCCAATAAACTGGCGGTTTGGCGTTTGGTTTTAACCGTTGAATGGTAGCTAATGGCAAATCGGTGCGACTCGTCACGCACCCGCTGGAGCAATTTGATTATGTCGCTCTGTGCATCGAGTTTAATAAGTTCAAATCGCCCGCCAGAAACTCTAACGATCTGCTCATGCCGTTTTGCCAAGCCGATAGCCGGAATCGACAACCCTCGCTCCGCCATGGCGGATAGCGCGCTGCTGAGCTGGCCTTTGCCGCCATCGACCAACAACAAATCCGGTTTTGGCCAATTTTCATGGCGGCCGGAAAACCGCCGGCTGATAACTTCTCGCATGTGGGCAAAGTCGTCATTGCCGGGAAGCCGTAATTTGAACTTACGGTACTGTGATTTATCTGGTATCCCCCTGGTAAAAACCACCAGGCTGGCAACTGTGTCCTGACCGGACATATGGGAGATATCATAGCCCTCGATACGTTTTGGTTCTGAATCTAGATTAAGCAATTTTTTTAGCCCGTTGAGCCCTTTGTCCTTGCTAATATCCATAAACTCGCGGTCGCCAAAAATAACCTGCTGCCTCAAGGCCTTTAGAGCCGATAACTGGTTTCGGTAATTGGCCGCCGCTTCAAAATCCTTGCGGTTGGCCGCCTGCTTCATGTCTTTTTCTATGTCTTTAAGTAGCGCCACCCGCCGCCCGGTTATGTATTTGATCAGCTGCCGCAAGTTGTATCGGTACTGATCCAGGGTGGTTTTATTTTCTTCCAAGCCGGGCGATAAACCGATATGGTAGTCCAATGATACTCGGCTCTTATTCAGCAGTTTTTTCATATCATATGGAAAAATCCGCCGTAGATACTTCATGGCGCGCCTAACCCCGTAAGGACTGGTAAACGGGCCGTAGTACTCCGCCCCATCGTCCAGCGGCCGGCGAGTATATTGCACCGTCGGGTGCGCGCTTTTGATATCGATCCGGACAAATAAATCAGACTTGTCGTCTCTCAACTCAATGTTATATCGCGGTTTGTAGCGTTTAATCAGCTCGGCTTCTAAAAATAATGCGTCGATCTCCGACTCGGTTTCGATCCAATCGATATCGACGATCTCCGCTACCAAAGCTTCGGTTTTAGGATCACGGTTCCGAGACTGCTGGAAGTACTGCCTAACTCGGTTTTTCAGCACCGCTGCCTTGCCGACATAAATTACCTGTCCGGCTTTGTTTTTATGAAAGTAAACTCCGGACTTAGTTGGCAGTTTCTTAAGTTTATGCTTAATTTCATCGGTGACGCTCACCCCAAGATTATCTCACAGGGCTTTTAATAGCCTTCATCGGTATAAATAACTGGGACGCCTACATGGCGGTTTGGATTTTGACCATGATTTCCCCAGGCTATCTCAGGAGTTTCGTATCTTGCTTCTACGTAAAGCATCATACCAACGGCCTCTTCTAGCTCATTGCCTAGCCCGTCCACCCCGCTGGGGTAGTAAGATTTTACATTAACTAAAATTAGCTGTCCTAACCCTGATGCTGAAGATCGAGCGGTTATTTCGCCTCGTTTAAGCTCGTTGTGCACTTCTTTCCAGCGAGACCGGTCAGATTTTTTATCACCGTAAGTATAGTTCGGTATACCCACCCATCCCCCCGATTCTGCTTTTACGATTTTATGTAGGGCCTCTGATTCTGCCCAGCTGGCTGGAACATTTGCAACTTTTGCAGCCGACCTAAAAAGATCTGTCAAATCATCACTCCCCGGCTCATAGTAGTCTTTTCTTTCGTAACCTAGTTCTTTCTTTTCTTTACCTGAGTTATCTTTCTTTTTGTCTCCTTTACCTGTGTTTTCCTTTGAGCCGTCTTCTTTTTTATCATCATCCTTTTGAGGATTGAGTAGATCGCTTAGCGGGCGGCCAATATATTCCCAGTGCCAGGCTTCTTCACTCCCGACGCCGTCGTGAGCCCAATCTGGATTAACCCAACCATAATCATGCGCGCGCTCTATCAACCATCCATACTCCTCATCCGTAAACTTTAAGGCAACGCTACTGGTACTTGAATCCTGATCGCCGAAATCGATGGCCAACCCCCAGCCATGATTAGACCGCCCTGGTGTGGCCGCCATATATCCCTTGCCTTGATCCTCCCACCATTTTTTTGTCGCGACCTGTTGATCATAGCTGCGGTAAGTATCAACAAGTTCCAGATTATGACCAAACTTGTCTTTAAACGCCGTGTTAAGTAATCGAAATGCCTCTGCTGCGTCAGGAAATAGCTGTTCTGCTCCCCAGGCTGAACCAAGTATGTCAAGTTGATCCGATCTTAACCTCCCACTTTCCCCATTCAGTGCTTGACTTTGTAATTCTTGCTTTATTTCATATCCCTTTTTATTAAATAGTTCTTTATACTTGTCCCTTTTTTCAGCTTCATCGCCTTTTTCTTTTGGCTCTTTGGGGCTTGGCTTTTCTGACTTAGGTTCGACCCACTTTTTGTCATCATGCGGCGCAAGAATAGTATCGTCGATCTCTAACTTATCAGGGTTAACTAGCCAGGGGTTCAGTTCCAGTAATACACCCGTCGTAATTTTTAACCGGCGCGAAATTTCACCCAAAGTATCACCAGGCTTTACCCGATAATCACGCAGGCCGGGTATCAACACCTTATCATCTGGCATTGTTCCGTTTAGACCGAGCAGACGCCCTCGTGAATCCGCGCGTTTTTGGATAGGATCGTTGGCTGGATGTTCAAGTATGACCTTGGCTTTAGTGTCTGGGATATACCTCTGTGCCAATTTTGTTAACTCCTCACCGGTAATTCCATCCTTTGGCACGGTAAAGTACCCGCCATCCGCGTACTTTGGCTTTTCACCACCAGTAATGTCATCCTCGGGATCAAAAATTCTCTCTGTTGATATTGTTTTGGGTAATTTGGGATTGCCGGTATCAATCGGTGGCGGTTCCCCTGGGGGGATAACGGTATTGCGCCGCAGCAGCTGCTTAGGTGGTTTTATGTGCGTCGGAAGTTTCTGGTCAACGTTAATCGTAAACACCGGGGCTTGAGCAGTCTGCTCTGGTCCGGAAATTAATACATTCAGCGACGAGTCATGAAGCTGCGCTGGTACTGTGTTGGCTATTGGCACGGCAGCCTGTGTCGAATCTACTATTTCAACTGCAGGTGGTTCAACTGACGCCCCTGGTGGCATAATAACTGTGGTAGCAGCGGCAATACCGCCGATGGCAGCTTTGGTTTGAGGTTTTCTGTGGCCATTACCTGCCTCCGGCTCATCGTCGGTTGGAACATATTCCAAAAATAAACCTCTAATCCCTCTTATAGGAGGAGCTTCCGGTAAGCCGGGAGGATTTTGCTCAACGATGCTTAGACCGTGCCTATCCAGGGCATTGGCGAGTCTACCCGCTAAGGCATCAGTGTGAGGATCTAATCCCTCGCCTAAGGCCCTTTCAAAGTTTCCACGCCGTCTAGCATCTGCCTCGAGAACATTTTTAATTATATCTTCTGGCTTCCGACCTTCGCTCCCCATAACCAAAACTCCGATTAATATTTTGCGCGTATCAGTTGTTGTGTTGTCAGATTGTAGGAGAACAAAGCGGCGCGGCCGGATGACGAGATTGTTCGCGAAGGTTAAGCCCCCACGTTCATTCTCGCCATCCGGCAATCAACTAGTCGCCTATGACTTCCCTCCTGCTTCGATGCCAGACCGAGTGAAGCGTCAGCACCACAACGGCCACGAGAATACCACCAGCAACGAGGACTCTGATTCCAATCCCCACACCAAGAGTGCCACCTTGGAGTCCGGACGCGTCTTCGACAAATCCACGCGATAGCCATGCGGCAATCATCCCGACAGCCACTGTCCATGGGTAGTTGAGCGTCCCGGGAGCCACCCATCTCGTCAGCATGTAAACCGTGAACGCTCCGCCGAGAAGGAAGGCTGTCTTGAATACAGCCCACATACCTTCTCTCTCGCCCAAGGTGCCGTTGGCTCCCGAGTCATATTGGCTCTTCATGAACACCACAGCCACCAGAAGGAACAACATGATGAACATGGTGGCCCAGAAGATCTTCATAAAGCGACGAGACTTCTCGGGGTTCGCTCGCAACAACGTAAGGTCCGGGGCTTCTCTTCTCTTGTCGGGCAACATTACATATCCTCTCTTCTCACGGAATGACTTGTTCCAGTATCCGTTGGCCGACTCCACTCACTACTACCAGCGCCGCCACCATGACGATGCTCGCCGTAATGAATAGGCCAATCAGCAAATCGCGTACCATCCCCACCAGCATGAGGCAGAGGAGACGTGATAGTTTACTCATACCTCCTCCAGTGCCGGGAAAACCGTTTGTTCTCCTCTGACAACACAACAACTGATTACACGCTGGTAACAGGCAGACAAGCTTTAGATGGTGGCTCATGTCGGAGAGCGGCCTTATATATGGGCCGCCCTCCGACACCGAGACTCCTTATCCCTCGCTCACCTCGAGTAGGTCGCTGCCAGCGCAGAGCTTGTTTCCAAGCTTTATGCGCTTGAGAGTAAGGTTGATAGGGCCGTTCTTGATCGGCGGTCCGATCTTGAGCCCCTGTCCGGCAATTTCTCGGGCGTACCCGTCCGCCGAGTCTGAGATGGCCTGAGCCACCTCACTCTGCCTGACGAGCGTCAAGCCGAGCGGAAAGATCCCTTCGTGTTCGAGAAATTCCAAAATCGCCGGACGAAGAGCCTTCCACAGCTCGCGGTAGAGCGCGTCGAGACAGGCCTCGTGCTCGAAAAACGCCCGACTCATCACCTTGGCTAGGCCTTCGTTCAGCACGACCAAGGCTTGCGGGTCGTTTGGCAGCGTCCCACGAGTGTAGAACGTGCCATAGACGTTGCGGTCATACACCGCCTTGTAGCGGCGGTCAAACCGCTTGACTTGCACCGGAAAAACCTCCGGATCCGTCAGGAACGTGTCTGGGATATTCCCGAAACGACGCCCATCGTCGCTACGGATGCGGTCGCCGTCGATAACGACCCCTTCCCAGGGCAAGTAGACGGCGTAACGCCCCCTGTCGTCGCTCTTGATCTCGAGCGCCGTCCGCCCATCGCTGTCGGTATACAGCTTGAGCGGCACTGAGATGGGGGCTTTGACCTTGACCGTCATCTCCGGCGGCGCGTTGGGCCCGTCGGCAGACATGAACGACGTCGTAGTTACGATATCGCCCAGTACCGGCCCCAAAGCCAGGTTGACTTTGGGGTTGACGAAGTCCTTTAACACCGGCTTGAGCGGCGGCAAGGGACTGCCAATGTCTGGCGGCAACGACGAATCTTCACTGGCGATGGTCGTTGACGTCGGGTCGGTCACGTCGATCACCGGGACGGTGGTCGCGGTGGTATTGGTCGTAGCCGGCGGCCTGATAGCCCCGTCGGTGGTTGACGTCATGCCGCCAATAGCGACAATCGGATCAGTTGGTGACCGCGCTTGTTCGCCTCCCATGCTGAAGACGATCAAGACCACGGCGGCAACTAGAGCCACGCCCAAAAACACTGCCGTAGCTGATATCCATCGATTGGCAGTCTTGGCCGCCAGCCACCAGGCGATGAATAGTCTTGGCGCTTTCACAAGTGTGAAGCGCCGACGGACAACCTGGTCGCCCAGCTGGTATTTCGTCATCTCGCACCTTCTTACTAGACTAGTAGCTTGTCTGCTACCAGCATGTAATCAGTTCTAACTAATTTGATCGCATGACTTAATGGTGGTTTGGCGCGGCTGTTTTGGCCGCGCCATTTTCTAATTCGACGCTGGACAGATGCTTTTTAGCAAAATGTCATCTCGCGGAACCGAGTCATGTAGCTGGCCGTCGCTATCGCGCCACCTAATTTCAGTCTTAAAGTAAGCACTAAAGTCAGCCGCCTTAAGCTCCATTTCCTCGGCCACTTGACGAGCGGCTTTAACATCCGAGCAGGCAGCGGCGTGGTTTCGTCGATAAGCCTCCTCTACCATCGGGTCGATGATGGTCTCACCCAAAGGGCCGAGTTGGCCAGCCTGCGCTAGTACGCCCGGCTTAGCGTCGGTGCCGACAGTAGAAACCTCGAAACCGGCGTGTACTAAGCTCGGCAGGTCAAAAGTCAGCTCTAAGGTATCGACTCGACCGCCGGAATCTCCCCAACCGACTTCCATTCTGGAGGACGTTTGGTATAGCCTTTCGCCGTCGCCGATAAAGTAGAGGGTTTCATCGTCGCTGCCCCCCGGCAACCAGCCGTATATCGACCAGGTTACCTCGATTGATTCATTCCTCTGCACCTCGACCCGGCCTAGCCGAAAACTGGCTTCAATCATTTTTGGCAGAGTCTGTTGAAGTTCCGTCAACGTGAGTTGAGATTGGCTAAGCAGGGTTTTATGGGCCGCCAATTGAGCCTGCGCCTCCGTGAGGTCCAGCTGCATGAAATCGATGGTTTGGTCTTTGCCAAGTAGTTGATTATTCAGCTGAGTATTAGCTTCTTCTAATGTTTTATTATCAGTTTGGAGTTTGGAAATGGTGCCGGTTTGTCGCCTTAGCTGCTCCAGCATAGGCGATAACTCTTCAACGTAGCCGGGCGCCTGTCCCGGAACCGTGTCCGGGTTGAGAGACCGAACCACTGGCTGATCCGGAGACGGATCAGCTCCTCTATCGGCGGCCCAGATACCAACCGCTACTACCGCGGTCAGCGCCGTGGCGCCTACAACTCTTTTAAGCTGTCGAAATCGTTTGTCGTTTTCCGGCGAGGTAGGTTGTTCGACCCAAATTGGGTCGTCCGCCGCTGCGGTTTGAGTTTCAGGCAGCGAAGACGGTATGAAAACCGTTCTGTCAGTAGTTTGTGTCATCTTGCTATCCCCTTTCTTGGGTTAATTAGGGCAAGACAAACCACCGCTAAATCATGCAATCAAATAATTCTGACTACGAGTTCGAGGGATGCAATGTGGCCTTTTTTAGGTAGTGTAAGCCGCGTCGGCTGATTAGCAAACGCGGCTTACACACCACTCTCTACAAATCCTCTCTTCCGTCGTAAACGACCCCGAGGTCGATGTCTGGAGCACGGTGTCCGCCGGCTGGTACGGAGACATCGACGATGCCGTCACCATCACGGTCGTAACCGTCCGGGTTGTCCTGCGCAAGCAAGTCATTGCATCGGTCAAAGTACACGCCGGTATACGTGACTTGCGCTTCGATCTCAGCCTGTGCCAATACCTCTGACAGTAAGCTGTCGATTGTCCAAGCCGCTGAACATTGGGCAAGAACCATCAAATCTTGGTTGTCGAACACTCGGCTCTCAGCCGCAATCTTCATCTCGCGCCGTGCCGTTGCGTCACTGGTGTCAGCTCCGCCAATCTGGCCTACCCACTGGAGGAACCCGACCGCGTTGGCCGCCTTGGGGTTACGACTCAGCGGTTCAGACCACACGGTGGCCTGTTTGAACGCTGGTATCAACGTTACACTCAGATCACCATCACTAGCCGTGACGGTGACGTTCTCGGCCGGGACAGTGGCCGTGGCCAGATAGAAACCGTGCTCGAGCAAAATCCGCTCGGCCTCAGTTCCTCCCTTGTACCACGTTTGCCGGCCGGCTGCATGCGCCAGGAACCAACTTTCGCCAAATTCCTGGTTGGTGCCCAGCGCCACAACACTGAGATGCACCAGCTCGGTGTCGTCAACCGTTCTCTCTCCGAAGATCCCGTCCATCGTATCAGCGAACGCACCTGGGATGCCGGCTACGAAGCCGAATGGGTTCAGGCGGGAGATCACAAGGAGCAGCGCTATGACAACCGCCATAACGACTACCGCCTTGCTGAAATTGCGCCTCAATATGCGAGGCAATTCGGATAGTATACTCATGAATCACCTCACTTGTTCGGTCACATTACATCCGAACTCGTAATCAGAATTTAGTATTTGTTAAGGTTCATAAATCAACCAAAAATAGCTAATTTATTGGTTCATGTAGTTAGGTAGAGAGCCCAGTGCAAACTAAAAGGTGCGAGCTTTAAAGCTATACTTAGCACTTCAGGACCGTGATAAGCGTGGTCGCACTTCGCTGGCCCTTTGAACTCTCATCCCTAGCTACATGGCGCCGCCCACTAGTAAATGCCAACAGGCCTCGCTAATATGCGGGGCCACGCAGCTAAAGACCGGTCGCTTTTTTTTGTGTCAAAGCGACCCACTTTGTGGACACTAAATAGGTCAACATACTAATCTAGAGATGCCCACATTTGGAGTCCCAAAATTCTGCTAAACAAATAAGTTCAGTCGGGTCGACTGAACTTCATGGTTTTTTACCAAAAGGCCAGCTGCCCGGTTTCGCTACTCGCTCCGCGTCCTCCAAGCGACCAACTACAGAAGACGTTTCATTGCTCACAACTTAAATGTTTCTAAAAATAATTATTAACGCATAAGGCTGACTTGTCAAGCACTTTGGTGCTGAATCTGATTTATAGCCGTCTGGCAGCCGGCCGAGCAGGCAGTTTGACCTTGGCAGTCATCACAAACCAGCATCAATCGGTTGCAGGTTTTGTCCGCGCAATTTATATAAGCGCTGGTGGCTGATCCGCAGTGCCAGCAATCACCGATGTCTTTAACTTTGTCGGAAAATGCCAAGCTCATCCGATTGTCAAACACAAAGCACTTGCCCTCCCAGAGGCCGTCATCCTTAAACTCTTGGCCATATTTTACAATGCCGCCATCAAGATGATAGACCTCCTCAAAGCCTTTATGGCTCATGTAGGCCGACAGATACTCGCAGCGGATGTCACCCGTACAATACGTCAGCACCGGCTGGTCCTTAGGCAACACCTCTAGCAGCGGCTTTATCTCCCGGAAATTGTTAATCTTCGGTTTTATCAAATTTTTTGCCTTGAAGTGGCCAATCTGGCTTTCATAATGATTGCGGGCGTCTAACACAACCGTTTGCGGGTGGTCCTTCAGATATTGGTGCCAATCCTTGGGCCGCAGACCTCGGCTGCTATTAAAAATATCGAATTTTTCTTCCGGTGCTAACGTGACTAGCTCCGGCCGGACTTTGACACTCAGGCGTGGAAAATCATCCGGGCCGCCGTCGCTCCACTTGAATTTGATGCCTTTAAACAACCCGGTTTCTTTTATGGCCTTAATGTATGTTTTAAGACTGCCTACCTTACCGCCCAACGTACCGTTAATACCCTGGTCGGCGACGATAATCCGCCCCTTTAGACCCAGTCGCTTACACAGTTCTTGTTGCCACAACTTTATTGCGGCGGGATCTTTTAAGACTACGAATTTGTAATACAAAATCACCTTATGCATGTTGGTTCATTTTAGATGATTGGCATAGCTTAAGGCTAGTTATGATTGTAAACTTAAATTCTGTGGCGACCGCTAAACTAACCCCTATTAAACGGCTCTACCGCTGGTTTGAAGCCCGCGCTGATCGGCCAAATGCCGACCGGGCCTTGTTCGGCTTTAGTTTTATTGAAGCCATAATATTTCCAATTCCGCCTGATCCGCTCTTAATGGCGATGATATTTTCACGCCCTCAGCGCTGGCTCAGATTGGTACTAATAACTATCGGGGCTTCGCTTTTGGGCGGAATTTTTGGCTATATTTTAGGCGTCGGCTTGTTTGAAACTATCGGTCAATGGCTGATTGAAACATTTAATCTCCAAGCCGGGTTTAATGAACTTGGACAACGCTATCAAGAAGGAGCGTTCGTGGTTGTTCTGACCGCGGCGTTTACGCCGATTCCGTTTAAGTTGGTAACACTGACTGCCGGTGCGTTTAGTATTAATTTTGTCGTTTTTATTTTGGGCGCGCTACTCGGCCGAAGCCTTCGCTTCTTTGGCCTGGGATATCTGGCCCGGTACTTGGGCGAAAATCATAAAACCAAGATTGAAAAGTATATCGATATCGTTTCGTTCATGGCGATCGCTCTGATTCTTCTGGCTTTGTTGCTGGTTTAGGCTCGTCGTGTAAATCGGCTAGGTCAATTCCGCTATCAACAAGGATTATGATCGCCCAGGCCGCTCTTAGCTCCGCTCCAACCTGCCTGTTATAACTCGGTCTTTCGGTTGGCTCAGCGGTCGGCTTTTCTACCGGCCCCCAGGGTGTATATAATATTTCGGTTTTTGGGATCACCTGACAACAGATTACCTATCAAACTTATGCTTTGTCAACTGAGTCGTGAATTTTTACCTTCTTCATAAATAACCAGCTCTTTTAAGGGAACATGGTGCCATTCGAGCGGATTAAGTAGGCGTCCCACTAGCTCCGGCGTAAATGGGCTGACTAGGCGCTTCAGTTTCGGATGGCTTTTGGCTAAATCGTCACAATCTAACTTGCCTTGCGTAAAACTCTCACTAGCCTGCTCGGCAAAATATGTTCTTAATGTCTCATCGAACATTACTTCATTCTGGTCTATCCCTTCGGCTCTAATTAACGCCACCAGGCAGTTTTTCAAAGTATTAGCTAGACTTCTGTAATCAGGTTTAAGCGGCCGGCCCTCTTCCAGTGGATAATCGGCGATTATGGCATCGGTCTCCCTTGGATAATAGGTGATTATGGCATCAGTCTCCCTTGCTAAATTGTCATCTGATAAACACAAGGCGTCCTGGATAAAGCCAGCACAAAATTGGGTTGCTATTTTGCGCAACTGCGCCGTAAGATCAGTCTCGGCAGCGCGCTCGCCGGCCATCCTAAAGCACCTTCTTTAAATACTGCCCGGTGAACGATTTAGCTATTTTGACAATCTGTTCGGGAGTGCCTTCGGCTAATATCTTGCCGCCGGCTTCTCCGCCTTCCGGACCCAGATCGATTATGTGATCGGCTGATTTGATAACGTCGAGGTTATGTTCGATAACCACCATGCTATTGCCGGTTTCGACCAATGCGTGCAACACACTGAGTAATTTTTTGACATCGGCCATATGTAAGCCGGTGGTCGGTTCGTCCAAGATATAAAGTGTCTTGCCGGTTGCCCGACGTGATAACTCCGAAGCCAGTTTTATCCGCTGGGCCTCACCCCCGGACAGGGTAGTAGCCGGTTGGCCCAATTGGATATAACCCAGGCCGACCTCGACCAATGTTTGCAATTTGCTTTTAATAGCCGGGATATTGGCAAAAAAATCCAGAGCCGTTTCGGCCGTCATGGCTAAGACGTCGGCAATATTTTTACCCCGGTAATGAATCTCCAACGCTTCGCGGTTATAACGCTGGCCGTGACAAACCTCACACGGTACGTAGACATCGGGCAAAAAGTGCATTTCGATTCTAATGATGCCGTCCCCCGAGCAGTTCTCACACCGTCCGCCTTTGACATTAAAGCTGAACCGCCCCGGTTTATAGCCCCTGATATTAGCCTCTGGCGTATTAGAAAAAAGCTCGCGAATCGGCGTAAATACACCGGTGTAGGTTGCCGGATTTGAACGCGGTGTCCGGCCGATTGGCGACTGGTCGATAACCACCGCTTTATCCAAAAATTCTACCCCTTCAATATCGTCATGCCGCCCGGCCACGGTCTGGGCACGTTGCAAGCGATGGGCTAGCTCCTTAGCTAAAATATCATTTATCAGACTCGACTTGCCCGACCCGGACACGCCGGAAACAACCGTCAACACTCCCAGCGGAATGGTGGCATCGAGATTCTTCAAATTGTGCTGGCGGGCATTCCTAATAACTAGCCTCTTACCGTTGCCACTGCGCCGGTTTTTGGGCACCGGAATTGAAGCCTTACCAGATAAGTACTGTCCGGTGATACTCTTGGGCTGCTTTGCGATTTCCGACGGTGTACCTCGGGCCACGATGTCACCGCCGTGAACACCGGCACCCGGTCCGATATCAAGAACGTAATCGGCCTGGCGGATAGTTTCCTCGTCGTGCTCGACGACGATGACGGTATTGCCTAAATCGCGTAAGTGCTTGAGCGTTTTAATCAGGCGATTATTGTCTCGCTGATGCAGCCCGATTGACGGTTCGTCTAGCACGTATAGCACTCCCATCAAGCCGGAGCCGATTTGGGTGGCTAATCTGATGCGCTGGGCCTCGCCGCCAGACAGAGTTTTGGCGTTGCGGCTAAGAGTCAGGTAACCCAAGCCGACGTCGAGCAAAAACCCCAATCTAGCGTTCAGTTCTTTAAGAATTTGCTTGGCGATGATTTGTTCTTTGTTATTAAGTTTGAGGTTCTTAAATAAATCCTGGCTGTCTTCAATCGCCAGTTCAGTGATATCAATTATCGAAAAGTCCCGGATGGTTACAGCCAGCGACTCCGGTTTGAGTCGTTTACCTTGGCACTCATGACACGGCCGCTCGCGCATAAAGCGTTCGATATCGCGTTTGATAAAATCCGATTCGGTTTCGCGGTAACGGCGCTCCAAATTGGGAATCACGCCTTCAAAGGTCGTCTCATAGCTCCGGCCGCTACCCAAAGCCACTCGGTATTTATTGGCGCCGGTTCCATATAAGATCAAATCTAACTGTTCTTTGTTTAGCTCTCCGGTCGGAACGTGAACCGAAAAACCATTTGCCTCGGCTACCGCCGCTACTTTTTTCTGATACCAAGTATCTATTCTGATTCGGTTCCAGGGCCGGATGGCTCCTTCGGCAATCGTCAGATTGCCATTGGGTATAACCAATTCCGGGTCGACTTCCATTCTTGAGCCTAGGCCGGTACAAACTGGGCATGCGCCATGAGGGCTGTTAAAACTAAATAGCCGCGGTTCCAGCTCAGGAATACTGACATCCGGGTGGTCGGCGCAAGCAAAATTGACACTAAATAAATGCTCGCTTCCGCGCTCGGCATCCACTACCCGCACCACGCCGTCGGCCAACTCAATCGCCTGCTCGACCGATTGGGCTAACCGGCTCTGGGAGTCCGGTTCGTTGACCGCCCGATCGACTACGACTTCAATCGTATGTTTGTATTTTTTATCGAGCTCGGGCCACTCGTCCAGCGCGAATACTACGCCGTCGACTCGAGCGCGGGCGAATCCTGCCCGTAAAAACTGTTCCGGAATGTGCTGAAATTCACCCTTTTTGTCGACTACAATTGGTGCCAGTATCAGCAATCGCGCCTTGGCTGGTAGCTGCCTAACGGCATCGACGATTTGCTGGGAGGTCAGCCGTTGGACTTCTTGGCCGCAAACCGGACAATGAGGCACGCCGATTCGGGCAAACAACAATCTTAAATAATCATAGATTTCAGTTACCGTGCCGACAGTGGAGCGGGGGTTGCGGCTGGTTGATTTTTGGTCGATGGAAATTGCCGGGCTGAGGCCGTCGATCTGGTCAACATCCGGCTTTTCCATCAGACCCAAGAACTGCCGGGCATAGCTACTCAGCGACTCAACGTAACGCCGCTGGCCTTCGGCGTAAATCGTATCGAACGCCAACGACGACTTACCCGAACCTGACAAACCCGTGATAACGATAAATTTTTCCCGCGGCAGAGCAATATCAATATTCTTCAGATTGTGTTCCCGCGCCCCCTGAATGGTTATTTGTTCTGCCATAAGCCGACGCATTATAGGACTTTCTCCCCTGTTTTTCAAGACCAGAGCAAGTAAACAAGGCAGAGCATAAGCATTTTATTCAATATATATTGACAACTGTCAATATGGTTGTTATCTTGTTTGTAATTTAGCGAGCGAGTATGGCAGAAATTTTTTTCTGGCTGGCCGGCATTACCGGTTCGGCCGTGGTTTTTTCTAAAATTTGGGACGACCTCGAGACGCCCATTCTAAGGTTGGTAGCGTTAGGCCAAGTGCCCGGAACTGAGCTTTTTTTGAGCTTCAATCAGATCTTAGTCATCGCCCTGGCAATATTCAGCGCGTGGCTGATAGGAGAAATAGTTTTTTTTCGGCGCCGCCTCAACCGGCAAGTTGAACAAATCGCCATCGAACTTATCAGTCTTTAATCAAACAGCTTGGCCGGAGCAATACTCTCGGCATAGAGCTTGAGCTCTTCTAATAAGTAGGTGTCCTTTGGGTCGGTCCGATAAGCCGCCAGTTGGTTAAGTCGTTCGGCAAACTTGGCTAAGTTTAGGCTGTTATCTATCCCATTTATTAACTTATCGGTTCGCCAGCCTTCCCAACGAGCAGCCTCATCACCGCTTAAGGCCTCAGGAAAATTACGGGCTTTGTAGCGTAACCACAGCGCATCTAGTCGCTGATCGATAAAATCGAGCTTGAGTTCGGCTAAGGCGGCCGGACTGGCTGCCGTAATAGTATTAATAGCGGCCTTATCCTTGGGCCCTAAGAATCCAAACCGATCATCGTACAGCTGTCCTTCCGGGTCAGTTCGCCGTGGTAGGCGCTCCATACCTTCAAAGGCGGTGTTCAGCCGAGCGGCAAAGGCTGGTGTTTTATCGAGAATTTGTTGGTGTTTTAAGGCAGTTTCTAGATTCAACCCGATTCTTTTTTCTGCTGCCTCATCCAATGTACTGATCGGCGCTACCGCCGGGGCACGATTAACGGCCAGCTTCTTGACCGGCAGCCGGGGGAGCGGTTCTGACTCGTCGCGCGGTCGATAGATCAACTCGCGCAGCTGTTTTACATCCAGGCTCATAAATTCGGTCGGGTCATAGCGCAGGTCATAAATCAACCGCTTATTGCTATCTTGGGCGTCTTGGCCGACAACAATCGCGACGGTCGTTTTTAAAAACTCGCCGTCGTAGCGCCCAGAAGAATAAACGAAGGGCTGTTTAGCGATAATCTTGTCCACAGCCGCTTTGTGTCGGCTGTCTAGCAAAAAATTAAACAGCTTTGGCTGGGCGGTTTTGAGCTTTCTGGCCAGTTCCAGCGTGGCGCTTATGTCGCCCAGGGCATCATGGGCATCAATCAGATTGACGTTGTTAGCACTAGCTAAGGATATGAGCCGATTGGTCGGCTTGCCTTCGCCATCGACCGGCCAGCTCAGGCCGGTCGGCCGCAATGCCCGAGTCAAACGGAAGGCGTCGAGTAAATCCCAGCGGGAACGAGCATCTTTCCATTGCCACTGGTATGGATCATAAAAATTGCGCCAAAACAGGTGGCGGACGAATTCGTCGTCAAACCGAATATTATTAAAGCCGACGCTGATCGTGCCGGGAACAAAGACCTCGTTTATCAGAAGTTGGCTGAGTTGGGCCTCGCTAATACCTTCGGCCCTGACTTTTTGGGGCGAAAGGCCGTGCACCAACACCGCCTCCGGTTCCGGTAACATGTCGTCGGACAGTTTAACCAGTACATTAACCGGCTCACCCATCGGCTTTAGGGCGAGATCGGTCCGCTGGCCGGCAAACTGCATAATCCGCTGATAGACCGGGTCTATACCGGACGTCTCCAAATCATAAAAGAAAAAAGTCTGGGCCATAGTTCTTAAAGTATAAAGGATGGCTTTTTATTCGGCTCGAACGCAACGTTCTGACACCCGACTCAACCTCTGGGCAATCCATATAGACGCGGTATTTGGTTTTAGTACTCCAGCCGGTCTTTGACGTCTTTAAACCCGATCTTGTCGCCCGCCAGGGCCCCACGGCGGGTTAACTCCTTGAGCACGCCGGTTTTTTTGAGGATGTCCTTCAACCGCCGGACGCCCCATTCATTATCAAAGTTTGTTCGCCTGGCAAAGCCTTCGATTTTCTCACCCGCCACCCGCCAATGATTTTTATATTTTATAACCGACCATTCGCCGGGTTCAGCTTTGTAAGTTACGATCTTGACTCTGCTTTTACTCTTGACCTTGGTCTTTGCCGCCTGCGTTCGGCTAACTATTAGAGCCAAGTCGGCCAGCAGTGGCTTTATGCCTTCGCCCGTGACTGAAGACACGGCGCATACTGTCGTCGCGCGAGACAGGTGGGGCTTTAATTTTTTTATCTGGTCGTTGACGATTTCATCATCCAGGCCGTCAATTTTTGTCAGACCGATTAACTGCGGTTTCCGGGTTAAATCGAGATGATAATCGCGCAGCTCGACTTGGATTGTTTTATATGCTTCGGCTACGTCTTCGTTATAGGCGTCAATCAGATGAAGAATAACCGATGTGCGTTCAATATGGCGCAGGAAAGCGTCGCCCAGACCCTTGCCCTGGCTGGCGCCGGCAATCAGCCCGGGTATATCAGCAATCAGCAAGCTTCGCCCGCCGACATCAGCCACCCCAAGGTTGGGAATCAAGGTCGTGAAAGGATAATCCGCCACTTTTGGCCGGGCGTTGCTGACGACTGATAAAAAAGTCGATTTGCCGGCATTGGGCAGTCCAACAAGACCGACATCAGCCAGCAGTTTCAACTCGAACACGCCGTCATAAGCCCCGCCGGGTTCGCCTTTTTCCGCCACTCGGGGAGCTTGGCGAGTCGAATTAATAAAGTGGGCGTTGCCAAAGCCACCGCGGCCGCCGCGGGCGATGACGGCTTCTTGGCCGTCCTTGGTTAAATCGGCCACAACTTGATCGCCTCGCTTGATTTGGGTGCCTACCGGTAATGTTATCTCTAAATCGGCTCCGCTCTTGCCGTGCCGGCGTTGCGGGCCACCTGGTTGACCGTCCGCGGCGATCACTAACTGTTTGTGCCGAAAGTTCTGCAGGGTGTTGACATTGCGGCTGGCCCGGGCCAGCACGCTGCCGCCATGACCACCGTCGCCGCCGTCTGGGCCACCTTTATCAACAAACTTTTCCCGTCTAAAACTAACCAGGCCGTCACCGCCGCGGCCGGCCTTAATTTTAACTTGGACGTAATCAACAAACACGCTCATAACACTTATGACACTAAAGCTAAAGCCATCGCCAGTAAAGCCCCCTGGCTAGTAAATAAATTTGTACTGGCTTATTTCGCCTGGTTCAATCGTGCGATAAGTTACGCTGTTCCAATAGGGGTAATTCATGTCAGAAACCTTGATTGAGCCGTCGTCGTTAACCTGTTCGACAAATCCAACGTGACCCAAACCGCCAGCTACCCAGGTCGCCCGGTGCCATAAAATTGCGCCTTGTTTCGGCGTCTCGCCGACCGACAAGCCAGAGGCTTGAGCTAACGACAGCCAAGTCACGGCGTTACCTAAGTTCCGCGGCACCGCCCGGCCAATCTGAATCCGGCGGTTAGCGGCGTGCCAGGTGCAGTAGCCATAAGAATAACCGTTACCGCCATATAGCGGTTGCGAACCAAAAGCAAAACCGTACCCGCTGGAGAAATAAGTCGGGCGGTCAGCTGGTTTCTCGCCTTCGGGGATAATCACTTTGTCGCCAGGCTTTAGCCCGCGCAGCTCGGCGTCATTAAAAGCCACTACATAGTTGGCATTGGCGCCAAATCTGGCAGCAATCGAGCCGGGCGTATCGCCTTGCTGAACGATGTAGCTCACACCGGACACTGGTAATATCCGCAGCCGTTTGCCGGCCGCCACGGCGTTGCCGCTTAAACCGTTTTCCCAGCGGATCGTATCGCTGGTAATGTTGAACCGACGGGCAATCGAACTGATGGTGTCACCCGGCTGAACGACATAGTTTAAGATATCCTTGTTGGTCTTAGCATCGGTCACAACTTGTTGCGGTTTGGTTAAATACGAGCCTTCAGTCGTGGAAAACTGAACCTTGGCCTGTTCCGAGTCGGCTAGGTTCTGAACGTTGTCGGCTACGATTAGTTCAACGCCCTTGGCAATATCGGCCGCGATTTTAGCCGCGGAGAACTCGTCGACGGCGCTGACACCGCCGCCCAGTCCGCCGATGTAAGCTAACGGATCTGTCGGCTGGTACTTATCGGGCCGGGAATAGAATATAAAAGCCAAGATCAGCAAAGCCACGGCTAACGGCGCCAAAAAGTGAACGTGCCGCTTGGCGCTACGCTTAACAGACTCTCTGGTCGTAACTACCGTTTGACGGGCGGTCGACAGAGTATGTGTGATGCTCTTTTTCGATATGGCCGCAGAATCTGTGGCTGCCGGCCATTGTTGGCTGCGTTTGATACGCGGCTCCTTAGCCGCTGTGTTACCACGGCGGCGACTTCGCGTTACTTTGTCTTGCTCCTAATAAGGACAGAGGGAGTTTCGACCTTTACTTAAAGTGTTACTACCTCTTATCGACATTTGGCGGAAGGTTACCGGTGATTAAGGGCGTTGTGCCTAACCCCTCAGCTCAAAAATTACCGATAAACTAGCCGATTCTAGCAGATAAGCGCGCTTAAAGTCAAGGTTATTCATAAGCAAAATTACCCCTGTTATTAAGATTTCTATAAAATTTATGCTTAAATTAGTCAATTAAGTAGCTGCGGTTCGCCTACAACCGGCAGAGTTCGTGGCAATATTTATTGACGTTAGCTTGGTGTTCGGCTTCAGTCTTGGCAAAGTATGTTTGACCGTCGTCACCGCTGACAAAATAGAGGTGGTCGGTGTCGGCCGGGTTGGCTACGGCCTCCAGTGCCGAGATATTGAAATTGGCAATCGGGCCGGGCGGCAAACCAGCATGAATCCGAGTGTTATATGGTGAATCCACATCTGGCGTGGCTTCGACGTCTAACAAGGCGGCAGCATAGCGAAAAGTCGGATCAGCGCCGAGTGGGATACCCTCCTTTAGGCGTTTTAAAAACACCTGGGCGACCTGTCTTTGCACCTCAGGATCGGTGACCTCTTTCTCGATAATCGACGCTAGGATAATAGCTTGGTGGACACTCAATTTCTGGCGCTTTAACCCCCGCAGAATGGGATCGCTGAGTTGCTCATAAAAGACGTCGAACGACCGCTCAATCGTGTCGGCCACGGCCGAGCTACCGTCGATCTTAAATGTTTCAGGATAGATATAACCCTCCAACGTGGCATCGTCGGGCAAGTAAACCATTAAGGGGTGGTCATAACGCTTTTTCAAGGCCAAATCGATATCCTCGGCCTTAAAGCCAGCTCGCTCGAGGGCGTCTTTAATCTGGTCCAGCCGCAACCCGGGCGGAATCGTTACCAGACTGGTATCAACCTGCCCGTTAATAATGATGTCGGCAATCTCAGGCAGGGTTAAAGCCGCATTCAACCGATAAGTCCCGGCCTGCAGTACTGGCGTTCCGTCCAACCGGTTGATATACCAGATAAAAGCCCGAGAACTGCGGATTAGCGCCTGCTCCTCGAGTGATTCGGCCACATCGGCTGTCGAGGTTCCAAGGGTAATCGCAAATACTACTTCGTTTCCTTGCTCACTAACCGGCCGTAAATTGCTGCGGTACCATTGTTCGGCTACCAGCCAGCCAGCCATTACTAGCCCGAGCAAGACCAGGCCGATAATACTGAATAACCGCCTAAATTTTCGTTTATTAACTGGCATTCGATGCTCGTACTTCATCTTAGAGTGTCCAAATAATCTTGCAATATTATAGCGGCTGCCCGGTCGTCAATTGGTTTTTTTTGTCCAAATGGCCGCTGCCGCTTTAACCCCACTGATGTCGCCGCTTCATCTTGCCAAAACAACGGCAGGCCCAAGCTTTCCAGCCGGCTGGCAAAATTTCTTGTGGTTCGGGTTTGCTCGGTCTCCTGGCCGTCCAGCCCCCGCGGCAATCCCGCCACCAGCGCCACGGCATTCTCCTGATCAATCAGCTGCTTCAGCCGCCCAAATTCGTGTCCGTCCATTGCAATCACCGCCAACGGGGTAGCTAATCGACTAATCGTACTCCCTCGGGCGACCCCAAGTCGTTTGCTACCGATATCCAAGCCCAATACTACTCCGCCCGGCTGACCGCTCATAAAGCGGCGTCGTTGACGTTTAGAATAAACTCGATTCTGCCCGGTCGCGGCGCACTGAAGACCCAAAATGGTTCAAAATCGGCATCGACCTCAATCACGCCTGGTCGGCTGCGGATAATGTTGACGGCCTCGCCAAAACGTTTACCGCTGATATCTTCAGCCAACTGGGCCGTGTCCAAATCCGGACCGATAAACCCTTCGGTTCTCAGGCGCAGGTCCATTTTGCTGTTGCTCTGTTTTTCTACCAGACTAAAGACTAGCTCGTCTAAGCCATTCCGATAAATAATCTGATCGCCACCCTCAAACTGGCCGGTTTGATAATCCTCAACCGCCTTTTTCAGCGTTTCCCGCGCCAGCCCTAACATGGTTAAGCTGGCTTCGGCCGTCACTTTGGCCGTCGCTGCTTCGGCGCCGACCGCCGGCTCGCTTTTGGCTGAACCAATTTTAACTACCAAGCTTTCATTTAACGGCACAATATCGTCGTCGAACTCGTCACGCAACAGGCTCACCAAGTCAGCTCGATCTGTGTCGGCCAGTTGCTTTTTAGCCGCGTCGACGTCTTTTTGGGCAACTATCGTAACGTTCTTATCGGTTCCGCCGCTCATGTCCCCGCCCACACCGTAGGTCAAACTACCAACCCCGTCGATATCATAAACTTCGCCGGCCGCCAGATTGTACTGTGTCCCCGGAGCCACCGATCTTAACTGCATATCAACCGTTCCTGGAACGACATTGCCGCCGCCGTCAACCGTCGCGCCCGGTACGGTAGCCGATTCTGTCGCTTCAAATTTCAGGCCGCCACTCGAAGTAAAATTCGTCCCGGCCTCAATCGTGTGGGCAATTCCGGTTTCGTTTCTGACTTCCACCGGGCCGGAAGCCTTTTCGCCGATATTCTTTTTGCCGGTCGGAGTAAAATCCTGGCTGATTGTTTGTTTCAGCTCGACTTGTTCGGCCTTAAACTGGTTCTTCTCAAAATCGTCGACCTCCAACCCAGCGTCTGCCGTAAACTCAAAAACCGTGTCAACGCTGGAAGTTTGGGCGCTGATGGTTATTCTCGCTTTGGGCGCGATAAAAAACGCCCACCACCACAATAGACCGAGGCCAAGAATGGCCGCTCCGATCAGCAAAAACCGACTGCGGAACCGGTCGAAACTAGGAATTTTAAACCGTGGCTTACTGGTGTTTTTAGCCGGCTCGGTCGGTGCTGGCTCATTTTCCAAAGAAGCCTCGCCGGTGGTGTGATGCTTGTCAAGTTCGCCCACCGGCGCAGTCGGATCCAGTTCGGCGCCATCGATAACCGACTCGTCCACCAGCGGAGCGTTTTCGGCCGACGGCAAAAAGGGCTTGGTGTGCAGATTTGGCGCCACATACAAACCGACCCCGCCGGCTAGACTCAGCAACGAGGCTTCACTGGTCACCAACACCACTTGTTTGTTAGACTCTTCCGCCGTTCGCTTCAGTAGTTTCATATTGACGGCACTGATTAACGTGGTCGAGCGCTTGGGCGGTACCACGGCCACGATTTTAGCCGCGGCCGACTTGACTTTGTCGATGATGGTAGTGATATCGTCTTCGATATCGATGTAAATGGTGTCTTTCTTCATACCTTGAGCAACTTATTGAGTTTGTCGCGAATACTGCCGCTATCTTCTGCTGGATTAACCGTATCGAGGCCCACTCGTAACAGGCCCATAGCGGTTATGAATGTATGATCGGTGACTTTGCCGCTTAAGTCAACCACCCCGACTACCTGGCTCGGTTCGATTAATTTGACTTGGGGGCGCTTGGTAAAGGCCACTTCTTTATACCACTCGCCGGCGCCTAAGGCGTCGGTCAACATCCGCAACGACGCGCCGCCGCCGCACAGTAATAAATTGTTGGGCAGTTGATCGACCTTATCGAACTCGCCCAAGGCCAGTTTGACACCGTCCAACCAGACGCTCAGGGTTTTTTGGGCGGCGGCCGAGGCTTTTTGTTCGGTAGCTTCTTCTAAGCCGGCTTCGCCCAGCTTCAGCTTGATATCCTCGGCTTCGTCAAAACTCTTAGTTAGTTCGGCCGCAATCGTTTTAGTAAAGGCCCGGCCGCCGATACCAAACATTTTAGTACCCTCCACGCCACCGTCGTTAACCACGGCCACGTCGGTGGTACCGCCGCCGACGTCGATCGTCACCGCGCTTAGGTTGCTGCTGGCGTCGGTGCCGATTACCGCCCGTGTCACGGCAAACGGTTCGGCCGCCACCGCGATAAGTTCCAGATCGAGTTCGTTAGCGACTCGCTCGAGCGCTCCGATGTGAATCATCGGCGCAAAGGCCGTGTAGATCTGGACGGCTACGTCCTTGCCTTGAAAACCAATCGGGTTGGTCACCTTATAGGCGTCGATATGAATCGATACCAGCGCCGAATTGACCAGTTTAACGTCAACGTCTTGGTTGCCGGTCTCCCAGGCAACTTGGGCTTTAGCCTGCTCATAGGTCCGTTTCTGGACTCGACTCAGGATATGTTCCATCTCTTCGATAGTGATTTCTTTAGCCGGTTCGGGCCGTTTGTACCGGACGGTGTTGGTCGTGCCCTTGACCAGTTCACCGGCGATGCCAATTATCGCCCGGCGGGCACTGACACCGGCCTGGGCTTCGGCCTGGGTCAGAGCTTGGTCGCAATTAGCCACAACGGCCGAAATGTCGCTAATGGCACCGGAATGCATATCGCTTAACCCTTGCCGTTGGCGGCCGACTCCGATAATTTTGATTTTATCGCCCTCAACCCGGCCAATCAGGGCTTTGACAAATTCGGTGCCGATATCCAACCCAACGATATGCTTAGCTTGGTCGTCGGATTTGGTCCTGACCGCTGTTTTTACTTGATTTGATATCTGTTTTAGTTTAGCTAAAACCATTCTGTCCATTATACCTTAACAACGCTTATACTTAAGGGGTAGTTACAAAATAATTGCTTTGCCTTGATTGTTGACAAAACCCTTGCTCTATGCTAAGATACCTCCCAATCCTTAAGGTCGATTGGCTTTAGGGTGTTTTTTAACACGGATAGGTTTTTTATCTTTCCCAGCTCGGTGCTAGGAGCCAACTTTGGTTTGCTCCAGCCACCGTGGTTTGCTCCAGCCACCGAGTTCGGGAACGTCCCGAGCATGGATAGGAGGTGCGTATACACAACCGAGACTCCCTGTTTTCGGTCCTCAAGTCGTCCTTCATGTCGTCTTTCGCCGCCATCAGCTGACCCGGCGCCGGCACCAGCACCAGTCACAACAGTGACCGCCTGCCTACACCGCCGAAGGGAAGAGGTAATAATGCTCTTATGACTTTGGGCCCCAGGGGATCAACAAGTTCTTGGGAGCACCAACTCCCAAGGTTTCATTCCATCTTTATGGTGGATCGTGGGCGCTTGAGAGCCACTATGTTGTCATCCGCCCACGCGCGCCAGGTTCCCGATCAACTAGCGGCGAGACCGCTCATGGTTAGAGTTGATCGGTGGTGTCAGATCAAAGGCTTAGTGCTGCCCTCCCTTCAGCAGCCTGGCCTGAGATTGGCGCCCCTGCCCGCTTCTTGTCTTGCGCAGAAAACCAGAAAACGTTGGCTTGCCCCCTTGGATAAGGAGCGATGCCACGGCGCTTGAAAAGAACGGGCTAGGTTTCCGCTGAGCTAAGCCGCACAAACTTCGTGCTGAGCAGCTCGCGGCGGATGCTATTCCGGGGTTGGTACCTCACTGGTCTTACCTAAGATCAGTCACACCAACCCCGGAACCGGGTCCAAGATCCTTATCGCAGCCGTGAAGGAATGCGCAAGGAGCGTGCCGCCAAACGTGGCCGAACGAATGCCACAAATTGGCACGCATTAACAAGCAGCCCGCGCGGGGAGGGATGGCTCCTTCACTCTGGCCCGTAGCCAGAGCCTGAACTCCCCCACTTGACCAACAACCTATCTACACCCCGACCTCGGCGGCCTACAAATTTGGCCACCCGGCCAGCTTTGCCGCCTTGGTCTTAATCTTCACTCGCGCTGGATATATCGAGCCCGGCTGAAGCCAAAGCAGAACCCGAAATATTTCAGGGTTCTTTTTGTTTGACACTAAAACCGGTCAATGGTTGAATAAATATGGTCTTTTGCCGCTACTTGGCAAAGGTGTTTTTTTGACAAAGAACGAGTTGATCCTCGTGGGGGGCTAGCGGGCTTAAAGTCTTAAGCTCACCAGTCCCCTACGCGGAAGGAGGCTTATGATCATCGCGGTCATAAGGTACCTCGAACAACCCTATGTGGTCCGGCGCCATCGACGGCGCCGAGAACGCTGAGGACTTAGGGGCCACCCGCCCGATCGGACCGCTTCTCAGGCGACCAGTCGAGTAAATGGGGTGGCCCCTAGGGGTTTAAAAGGTCTGCCGGAATGCAGGCGCTGCCTGGCAGAAGGCGCTCCGCTGGCGCCGACAACGGGAGTCATCCGCTAGCTGGCGGTTCGGTCGCCGAGCAAGTGGGTGACTCCCGAAGAATTAGCCCCTTATTCCAAGGCGGCGGGCATTACTTGGTTGGGCTATACCTCCCCAATCGAGTGACCTGGAGCGGACCCGGCTGGCTTCAGCCGCCGCTCCCAGGATTGGCGCTGAAACATCGCGTCTAATAGATCGCCCTGGTGGTTCCCCTACCGGTCGCGGTACCACCAACAGGTGCAACCGCAGCCTACTACGGCCCCCAAAACCACCAGGGCGAATAATCTCATCGCGGAGTCCTCCCACCGCGCTGAGACCAGCGGGCTATGGACTGGCTGTGTCTACAGCTCTGGCACAATTTGGCCCGTCCCGTTGCGTGATCAGGCTGGGGCCTCCTGCTCTCCAGGCACGGCCTGGCCCCAGCCCGATCAACCAACTTGTTCTTTTATTACCTTGGCGGGAAACATTGATCGATGATTTCGATCGACCTTTCCTGCCTTGTCCGACCAGACGGTTCAAATTTTTTTGAGTCCTGTGGCCGAAAAATATCCAAGTTAACCGCTCGGATGTTTTTTATTTCAGCTGGTTTGACGCCAATCGCTGCTCAGGTCTAAACTAAAACCTTAGAGCTTGAGTTACCTAGGCTTGCTCGGTTTGTTCCTGGGCGGGCAACCGTTCCAAGCACAAACCTGTCTGGCAGAGTAGACTGCCAAAAAAAGAGCAGGCGGCTGTGGCCTTAACCAGCCACGGTCGATGTCTCCCATCGGAGGCAACCGGCCGCAAAACTGCCCCAGTGCAACTGGGTAAGGCCTCATCGAGGCTAGCGGCGGCCGCCGGGCCAACGGGTGGGTTTCGTTAAGCGAGTAGCAAATTTGGTTGAAGGCACCATTTCCTCCCGACCATATGGTCGTTCTCGCCCGTCCAGACTTGCTATAAAGTTTGCTCAATCACCCCAAAAACACCCGCGTTTTTGGGGTACCGAATCGAGCAAACTACTCCACCCGGCCCCGCGGCCTCTTTAAATAAACTCAAGCTCCCATCAATCTTTAATTGATTAAGACGGCAAGGTGTTGAAAAATTGTGCACAAATTTGGGTCAGTCAGGTTTGACTTTCATCTGCCATAGCCGTATAATCGTTCTACTTGTTTCACTTCATTTGGGAGGCGAAGCAATCGTAGCTTGAGTTTGAGTATTGTTATTTTCGGACACATTTGAGGTTTTTAGAAGAATTAAAAACTTCAGACGTGTTCGAAAGTTCTAGATCTTGCCTGCGGTAAGTGCCTCCACTGAGAGAGCGCCCGCTGGGCAGTCCATGGTTGAGAGCCCTGGTTTCAAACTTGAGGTCTTCGGATCTTAGGCAAGGACTAGTCGCACAACCTGGGCAAGGTAAACCTACTCAAGGCGCCTAAAAAACGTCGTGAGAAAGTTTCCTTAGAAGAGCCTGGCTTAGGCCTCGCTCGATTTGTTTCTGGATTCGGCTCTATCCGGAAGCAGCACCGGGGTAGGTGGGTAGCAGCGAGATCTCTTCGGAGATTGAACTGGCGAGGCTCGTTTAGCGGAGTCGTTAAAAGCAGGACCTGTAAAGGTCTCGCTCGATCGACATCGTCTAATATGCGCCTGGCGGACAGTCGGAGAAATTAGCGAAGGCCTCGGCCCAGAGCTGACACTCTACCTGTCCTACCCTCCCGCCCTAAAAATAACTCAAACCAAGCTACACCCCCACAACCTACAAGCCCGCGATAGGGTCTTTTTTAATTTCACCTATTGACATTTAAGCATAAGCCTGATTCAATGACACTTAGACGCTCTGCTTGAAGCCTCAAGCGGAAAATCGTCCCCGACAGATCCAGCCGGGACGCTGACAAAAAACAAAAACTCGCACCCGCACCAAAACCACCGACGTCGATCGCCAAGAAAGGAGCTCGCCATGCTTGGCATCCGTTCGCACCGCCAGCCCGCCCCCTCTGATCGGCCCCCGTAGCAAAACAGCGCCTTGTGCGCTCCCCGCTCATCTCCCCTCGCCCCGAAAACTCCCCCCAACCGCCCCGGTGCAACGCCCAGGCCCAGGGTCAAAAAAACAAATTCGCGTTGGAAGCCACTTCCGATTTGAATACGTTTTCTGACTTTGGGCCACCTGGGCCTCTCTTTTGTTTTCTACCCCCGGCTGGATCTGTCCTCTCTCACTCTAAAATCAAACATAATATCAAACAGCAAAACCCCTGTCTAACAGGGGTTTTGTAATTATAAAAACTATATAACTAATTATATAGTTTTTTGATTACTTCAAAACAGCTTTGATTCGACGTATGCCTGATGAGCTGGACTCTTCCTTGATAATTTTAAACCTGCCGGTTTCCTTTAGTTCGCAGGTATTATCGACGTGCGGGCCGCCGCAAATTTCAAAGCTATAACGCTGATCGCCCTCGCCCACGGTGTAGACCTTGACCTTGTCTCCATATTTATCGCCAAACTGGCCCAATGCACCTTTACTGATTGCTTCGCTGGTTGGATATTCCGTATAGCCAACCGGCAGGCATTTATCGATTTGTTGGTTTATCAACTTCTCGACTTTGACTTTTTCTTTGTCGGTCAGTTTTCCGGGATGCTCAAAGTCAAACCGCAGACGCTCTTTGGTGATATTAGCCCCCCGCTGAATAACGTGGTCGCCTAAAACTGTCTTTAGCGTAGCGTACAGCAGGTGAGTAGCGGTATGCAGCCGTTTATGAGCGTCGCTCTGGCCGCCCAAACCACCTTTAAACTGGCCCTTGGTGGCGGTGCGTGAACGAGCTCGCTGTTCTTCCATCAAATGATTAAAGTCGTGCCGCCAGTTGCTATCAACTTCTATGCCGCGTTTTTTAGCCTCTTCCAGACTGAGCTCAACCGGAAAACCGTAGGTGTCGTAAAGCATAAAAATATCCGCCCCTTTCATATAGGGATAGAAAGCATCCGTAAGTTTTGTATCTTTTACTTCTTTGTTGTTTACAGAAATTGTTATGGCCAATTTTTCGAACTCACGCAATCCTTTTTTTAACGTTTGGCGGAAGATTTTTTCTTCTTTGGCTATGGTTTGAACCGCCATCTCGGCTCGCTCCGCCACTTCCGGGAAATCAGCTTTGTACGTATTTACGACTACCGGTACCACTGCCTCGCTCAGACCATGCTCAATACCGAGTTCATGGGCGTTTAACACGGCCCGCCGAATCAGCCGGCGCATAACGTAGCCCTGCTCTTTGTTGCTCGGCACTAGCCCGTCGACTGCCAACCAAACGGCGGCGCGCAAGTGGTCGGTAATAATTCGTTTTGATTCGATATGATCCTCATATTTTTTACCGGACATCTCTGCCAGTTTTTCAATCACCGGCCACATCAGAGAAATTTTAAATACATCAGGGTTATTATTGCTGGCAGCGGCAATGCGCTCCAGTCCGCCGCCAAAATCCACGTTTTTATTTGGTAAGGACTTAAAGCCATCTTTGGTTCTGACGTATTCCATAAAGACCGAGTTGCCGATTTCTAAAAATCGGCCACAATCGCAGTTTGGGTGGCATTGGGCACCGTATTTCGGATCGTGATCAGTGCCAAAATCATAAAACACCTCGCTATCGGGTCCACCCGGCTCGCCTATAGGCATCTCGTTAGGCAGGCCGGCCCGGCTCCACCAATTTTTGCTGGCATCGTAATAAAATATTCGTTCGTTTGGCTTAATGCCGCGCTTATAGCCATCGGCCGCGCTGCCGATATCAGCTGTTTCGGCCTTGAGCCTGTGTCTTTTAAACAATTTCTGCCAGATGGCGGCCGAGGTTTCGTCACGCGGGAGTTTTAAGCTTTCGTCTCCAATGAAACAAGTGACATAAAGTTTGTCTGAGCTTAGTCCGACTTCCTCGGTCAAAAAACCCAAAAACCAGCCGAGCTGTTCGTCTTTAAAATAATCGCCCAAAGACCAGTTGCCCAGCATCTCAAAAAAAGTGGTGTGCCGGTTGTCGCCAACCTCGTCGATATCCTCGGCCCTAAGACAGGTTTGTGAATCAACCAACCGCTGGCCGTTGGGGTGTTTTTCTCCCAACAAATATTGAATGAGCGGCTGCATGCCCGAGCCGGTAAAGAGCGTAGTTGGGTCACCCAGCGGCAGCAAATTCGCTCGGGGGATAAGTGCGTGCCCCTGTTTTTTAAAAAATTCTAAATACTTTTGCCGGATTTCCTGTGCTGTCATATTTTTTAGCTTTGCTCACAATTAGTATCTGGAGTATTGTAGCAAAATTTGACAGCACAGTTTGAGTGTTGTTAGGTTAGATAAGTTCGTCGAGGAGGAACCTTTAAATGCCTATCATCTGGTCTGTCCTGCTGTTGTTCTGCCTCTTGTTGGAAGTCAACTTGCTTGTGGCGGCTTTCTTAGACCCCAGCGAGCAAGCCCACCGAATGGGGCGATGGGTCGGCCGGTGGGAGTTCGTTTCCGGCCGATACCCGGACGTAATGCTGTTCTTTGTGGTTAGCTTGATTGGGCTTATCACGACTACCAACGGAGGTTGATATGTTCTATGACATCGAGTCGGCAATCGCTACCGATAAGCGGCTGGCGCTGGGCCGGCTCAACGGCGCCTTGCTGGCGGCGGTAGTCGACTTTGCCATCTTGGCAAGTTGGGCGCTCAGCAAAAACTGGGTACTAACCCTGCAGATGACCGCTGCGAGCTTAAGCGCGGCCGCGCTGCCGGTGTTCGTCTATGTGCTCGAGCCCGCCAAAAAGAGCAGACGCCGTGATCACAGCTGATCTGCCTGACAACTACCATCCGATAGTTTGGCTGGTGGGCTGGGTAGTGCTAGTGGTGATTTTTCGCCTCATACGGCATAGATCGCCCGCCTAAGCTGCCACTTAGGCAAATCGTACCCCTTCGAGCAACGATGACTCGCAGGGGCTAAACTGCAGCCGATTCTGTCCTCGACGGACTAGTCCAGAATCGGTTTTAAAATATTTAAAAAAGATCTAATTATTATCATTCCACACACCAATGCCAAGCAATCCGTAGGGGCATTCTATAGAATGCCCCTACCAAATTACGAAAGCGAATACCGTTTGACAAGGACTCAACGAGCGCTAACTAATAATACCGCCGCCCAAAACTTCGTCGTTGTCATAAATAACTACCGACTGACCGGGCGTGATGGCTCGTTCGGCTCGATTTAGTATAACCGTAGCTCTCCCCGACCTAATAGCTCTTACCTGACAACTAAGAAGTTTCGAGCGATAGCGTACCCGGCAGCTATAACCGGCTTTGGCTTTGGGCGGTTCGTTTATCCAATGGGTATCTGACAACTGAATTTGGGCTTGCCAGAGGTGTTCATTATCAAGCTGCTTAGTAGCATATACGAGATTTTTTCTGACGTCGGTGGCGGTAACGTAATATGGCAGGCCGCCGCCGATGTTCAGGCCATGCCTTTGACCAATCGTATACAGCACGGCCCCGCCGTGCTGGCCGATAACTTTACCCGTGACGACATCAATTATCCGGCCCGGTTTAACCTGTACGAACTCTTTAATAAAATCGTCAATTCCGACTTCGCCGACAAAGCAAATACCCTGTGAGTCTGGCTTCTGGGCGGTAATCAGTTGGTTTTTTTTAGCAATTTCCCTGACCTTAGGTTTACTCAGCTCGCCAATCGGCAGCAGCGTCCTGGCTAAGGCTTTTTCCGTCATCCGGTACAAAAAATACGATTGGTCCTTGTTCTTATCAACACCTGTTTTTAGCACGAATCGCTCTCTTTTTGGTTGTTGGCTATTGGTTGTTGATTGTTCTAGCGAAACGCGAGCATAGTGCCCAGTGGCGATTTTGTCGGCTCCATTTTCTCTGGCTGTGTCTAAAAACAGCTTGAATTTTATTTCTTGATTACACATTACGTCCGGGTTGGGTGTCCGGCCGGCTTTATAGTCGGAAATCATATAGTCCACCACTTTTTGCTTGTATTCCCGCTGGAAATCAAACACTATAAAGGGAATCCCAAGCTGGACGGCTACACGTTTAGCGTCTAGCATGTCTTGTCGCCACGGACAAACCACCCCGCCGATGTTTTTAGTCCAATTCTTCATAAAAACCCCGGTTACTTGATGTCCCTGCGCTTTTAATAAAGCCGCCGTAACGGAACTATCGACTCCGCCGGATAAACCAACAAATACGCGCATAACAAGGCGCAAGTATACAGGAATTTGTATCTGGGAATAAGGCAGAACCGATCCCTTTTCCAAAAATACTGTCTCCTAAATACTAGTGTATTAGAGCTGGACGGCTTTGCCTGTTCGAACGGCGTTTTTAATCCGCCTGACCTCATATCGTCGTCCCAGCCAAAAGGTCGAAATCACAAAGAAGAACATGACATAAATCGGCAACAAGGGAATCCGAAGATTTTGGCTGAGTCCTGAACCGCTTTCCCCCGTACCGGCAGCATTGGCGTCTTGAGCGCTCGGGCCGTTGGCAACTGCTACCAGCTGGATAAAAGCGGTCTTTCCGCGCCCGTCAGTTGCTCTAACCACCATCCTGTAGACACCCGGCTCAAAATAAGTATGCTCAACCGTAAAATTACCCGCTAAATCGAGGGCCAGCTGAGAGGTTTCACCGTCGCCCCAATCAACACTGATGGCAAACGGCCGTACGCCACCACTGATGGCCAACGGCCAAGTCAGCGGTGTACCGGCGTTGGCGCCCCTCAGGGCAAAGTTCGAAGTCAATATCAATTGGGCAATGCCGTCGTCCTGGGGTCCGTCATCGTATGTCACCGTGACCTTATTAGAGTCCGGACCTGGCTGATCTAACGAATCAAACACCTTAGCCACCAGCTCGTTTTTACCGCTAAACAGGTCTATTTCCAATTCGAACGTTCCCTGGCTCGAACAGGGCACAGCGCCAGCAAAAACTTGATTTTTAAACAGCTTAACTAACAGATCCTTCGGGCAAATTCCCTGAACCTTGATGGGTATGTCACGAAAAGTCTGGCCGTTGGTCGGAAAGCTTATTGTCGCCCCGACCGTCGGCGGATCGGTTGGAATCGTACCCTCGATACCGACCGAGCCGGTTTGGGGGTTGGTCACCTGCGCTAGTGCTGGATATAAGCTAACCAACGCTAGGGCGATACCGAGAAGAATTTTATTTTTTATGTTTTTCATGATGAAGCTCATGCTTGCACCAGTATACCACTCGAGGTGCCTATCTTATGAGTTTCTTTTGGCTTGAGCAACCACCCGTCGATTATAGGACTTTAAGCCGCGAGTTACGAACCAGATAACCAAAGCGATTAGCGCTAACGCCACGAGGATGAGGCGCCAAGGTATAACCCAAAAAGTAGTCGTGGCAGCAATAATCTCTCCGCCGCCCTCACCAAAAGACAGATTGGCCTCAACTGTATATCGGCCAATCTTTCCGATGTTGTGAATTTCATCTTCAAAAGTTCGGCTGCTCTGCGGCAATACATTACCCCGGAGCTGTCCGCCGTTAAACTCATAGCTGTAGACTTCATTGCCAAAGATGTTCTCAATCGCTACCCTGCCGAAAGGCTTCAAGATCGAGTTGCCAGTATTGTCCAGCCCAATCGCTAATGTATTTGGCGCCGATTCAAAGATACCCCGAGTGGAACCGTCACGTCTGGCCTCGATAAACTGCAGTGTCAGTCCCTCCGTGACATCGCCCGGAATTGAAACCAACAGTAAGCTGCCAACGCTGGCGTTTAAGGCGACTGCACCTTCTTCGGCAGTTATACCCTTCGGCGCAAATCTGACTATTCCAAAGTAGCCACCGGGGTTTAAGCTGTCCGGCAAGTTTACTGCTATTGTTACCTTCTGGGAACCGCCCGGTTCAAGCCGAAAATCAGCTGGTAAACTTACGTATTGCTTTAGGCTAAATGGTGATTTTTGGTCCGGGTCCACGATAATTCTTGGTTGACCAGTTACGTCGTCTGATTCAAAGTCGTTCACAATTACCGTCACCTCGATGGGGGCTTGCGAGATGTTGGTTATTTCTACCTCATATGACTCCGCCTGCCCTGGAGCCAAACTATATTCTTGTCTGACTGGTGTTATTCGCAGGCCGTTACCCGAACTTGTGTTGTCATCCTGGGCGTGGGTGTTAATAGCAAATAGCATTAGCGTTCCAACTAGCACGGCTAAGAACATCAACCTTATTCGATTCACGTCAAACGATCTATTTTTAAGCATTTTTCTTTCCTCCGACTTATTGCTTTATATAGTAGCAAAAAATCGACTTAGAAAGTAGCTGTGCCAATGTAGGTCAGTGTGGCGGTATAGACCCCTGGATTTTGACTTGGACTGATATTTACGAGGTAAGAAACGGTTAGGACGGTGTAGTTGGTCGGTAAGGGCGATGAAGCAATTATGTCACCGTTTCTAAACGTAAACTCGTTAATAACGTTATAGTCGCCCGTTGGTACCGTCGTTCCCGGTCCGGCTGGGTTAATCCCCACGTTCGGACTGGAGTTATTTCTAAGGTTAAAACCGAACTGACTGCTGCCAACTGACGATGGAGACCTTGTACCCAAGCCAGTAATCGTGTTTACGCCAGAAGTCATGGTTGTACCTATAACACTTATGGCCAAGCCGCCGACACCGTTCGTCGCCCCTGCAAACTGTGAAGTTGCGGTTGAAGATAACGATTCGTCCAAAATCCCCAGGTCGATGAGGTTGCCGGTAGCGCTGGAGCAGTCAGCGGCCACGCTAAGTCCGACACAAAATGACAGGAAGGGGGGTACGAAAGCTGTTACATCAAATCGATCAGTCATAGCAAAGGCTATGCCCGCTTCTTCAGTCGATGGGTCGCTGCCGTCTGCCGAGGCGTAGGTTATCAATCGGACAAAGTAACTGGCTGCCGTATCCGGATTAATAACATTATTAAAATCATAGGTTACGGTTTGTGGGGTAGCCAATGTCGGCACCCTGGTTAAGATTAACTCATTTGGTGTTATCACAGGATCGATGGTAAAACCGGTTTCACCAGTCTGAGCGCCAACCGTCGCGCCGCTGATATCAAACCCTGTCGGGGCAGTGCACGGATTAAACGGTATCGGGTCGTTCGAACAAAACTGAAACCTAATCGATCCGAGAGAAGAGGCCGAGGTTATATCAAACTGGAAGCCATATGTCGTTGAAGCGCTTACTTCGGTTGTCCCTACTTGTAAACTTCTGTTTAGTAGCCCTGGTGCCGAGTAGATAGGTACAAATCTTAATGCTGGCGCCGCTATAATCAGCAGCGCCAGCATTAGCTTTACCGGGGTTCGTGGTCGCATCCACGGTCCTTCCTTAAAGTCTTTAGAACGTCGGTGTAGCGATGTAGGTGCTTACTACCGTGTAGGTACCGGTCGGCGTAGTGATGGCTGATGTCGCGGCAAAGCGCAGGATAAGCATCTCATCATCTACAACTGTGGTCGAGGTCGCGATTCTATCAGCTGTACCGGTTTCGTCCCAAGCCCATAAGTCACCGGCCGTGCCGTCGCCGGCATATTCAGCGTCGCGGACTAGGTTGGCGGTTGTACCGTTAGTG
>DASWIF010000036.1 GCA_036397795.1 Candidatus Saccharimonadales bacterium | reverse complement strand
CAGGTAAAGAAAATTGTTTCATTGAAAAAGACATAGCGGCCGCCGTCGCTGGCGTAATAGTAAACCGCTGATGAGCTGGCGCCTTTCAGCAGCTCGCCCGGCATTAATTGAGTTACCGCGGGCGGAACCAGCTCGTCTTCTTCAGTTGGCTCTTCTTCAACAGCCGGCGGCTGATAATTAATAGAATCAGAAGCAGTCACGTTATCAGCGCCTTCGTAGCCGCGGCCTTCGACGAAAACTTCCCGCGAACCGGCCGGTCCTTCAGCTAACCGCCAGGTCTTGGTGTAAACCGGATTTTGCCAGGGAGCGGCGGCCAGTTCAGCGGCGCTGTTGGCAAATCTCATGTCAAGAACATTCTGATAATCCAGATTGAGCATCACGTCCAGTGAAGCGGTTGATTCCGCCCCGCCGTCAATTGTCAGTCCCAGGCTGGGATCGCCGGTAACGCTGACAATAACTGATGGCGGATGGCTGGCGCCGGTGCCGCCGCCGCCGCCGGCGAAGGCCGTGGTGAATCTAAACGGAATTGGGACAATCGTGCCGTTGCTCAAAGCGACTGTTTGGGCGCTGGCGTCAGTGCCAGTGGGGGTAATGTCATAAACAGTCCCGTTAAGGAAATTATTATGGACTAATTCAACCCGGGTATCACCTAAAGTCCAGGTCTGGAAAGTCCAGCCGCCCGGATCGTCCACGACTGAAGATGAGGCCATGCTTCCCTGGGTCATCGCTTCGCTAAAAGTAATAGTAATTAACTGGGTGGTTGGAATACCGGTTGACAAGTGAGGCGGGTTGAGCAGAGTAATGATTGGAGCGGCTCCGTCTTGTTCAGCAATATCTCCATTTGCGTGGTCTAGAATGACGTTGCCAACTAAATCAGCTAAAGTTGAGCCGGTAATCGTCAGATCTGTCACGTCGCCGGTGTCAAAACCTGCCTGATTATTAGTTATTTTAACCACCAAAACATTATCATCAACATTACCGTCCAAACCAGTAGCGTTGCTTAAATCAATTGTTTCAACAGTATATGTATTGGTTGGACCATCAGCTATCAGGAAAACAACCGTGGCGATATCAGCCGCCGGAGCGGTAAAACCAGTTAAAGTTGAGTCATCAACGGCTTCCGTGAAAGTGACTCTTTGACCATCAACAAAACCATCATTATTCCAGTCAATGGTTGTGGCCGTCGTCGTACTAACTCTTGGTCGGGCGGCGTCAGTCAAAGTAACATTATTGGCGGTCGGGATGTCATTGCCGTCGCCATCTTCCACCCCATTACCCGGCTGAGTATAGGTGACAATCGGATTAATCGGGCCGCCGGTTGTGTCAGCAAGGCTCGTAATACCAGCAATAATTATATTGGTAGTGCCGTTTGTTAAACAACCATCGTTGAGAGATTCCGCTAAGCCAATTGTTCCGGCGGTGCCAACTGTAAAATCAACTGTAGGGAAAAAGGCGGTACAAACAATGCCTGTATCAGCCGTGGTTGTCAAAACAGCCCGGTCAACTTGTCCGTCATTATCATTATCGGTATAAGTACCGGATAAAATTATTGGTGGAGCGCCGTCGGCGTTGTTAACTGCTCCGGAAGTAACAGCGACATTGCCAAGCCCATCGTTAACAGAGCCGGCTGTTGCCTGATTAGTATAAGTATATGTTGGAACAACTACTGATCCAGTGACATTGCCATTAGCAACTGTAACAGTTACTTGCAAAACATCACCGACAAAAGCAGCCGCGGTTGAGGTAATAACCCCTAAGGCAGAGCCGGCGGAAAAGACATGATCACCAGCTTCAAATTCATTTAAGGTGTTAGTTACTTCAGCCGAGAAGGTGACATCAGCCCGATTAACTGTTCCATTAGCATTTGTATCTAAGTATTGAGCTGACAGAGGCACTGGCGCGGCGGCGTCATTAACAGCGCCAAGTCCAAAAGTAACTGAAGCATTTCCAAGGCCATCATTTACTGAACCAAGCGTGCCTTGATTGGTGTGAGTGTAATTTGGGGCTACGGCCGAACCAGTCACATTGGCGGTGGCCGGGGTGACATTAATTTGCAAGGTATTGCCGGCAAACGCGGCGGCTGTCGGCGTAATTGCTCCCAAAGCTGAAGTTCCGGAAAACACATGATCAGCCGCTTCAAATTCACTTAAAGTATTGGTGACTTCAGATGAGAAAAGGACATCAACCCTGTTAACTGTTCCATTAGAGTTGGTATCCAGGTATGTCGCCTGACCGCCCAACGGAACAGGCGCGGCGCCGTCAGTGGCCGCCTGGGCTCCGAATGTCGGGGTGTTATTAATCCCATCGTTTAAGTTATTGGTATTATTGGTATAAGCGTAGGTTGGATTAACCGCGCCACCGGTTACTCCGGCGTCGCCTAAAGTGGAAATCCGTAAAATAGCGCTATTGCCATTACCGCCCTGAACGACGGCGTTAGTTTCATTAGCTAAATTCACTGTCCCGGCGCCAATTGTCCAGTCTCCGTCAGCGTAGGCCGTTAAAGTAATATTTTCAGAAAAAGTTACATCTAGTCTATCAACCCGCCCATCAATCGCTGTAACATCCAAATATTGAGCGGAGATTGCCACCGGCGCGGCCGAATCAGTAACAGCGCCAGCCAGAACAGTCTGATTAGCCATGGCATTACCAACATCATCAGTCAGGGTGCCGGCTGTGTAAACCAATTCCTTGGCCTCTGTTCCGACAACACCAGCGGCTACCGCGATGGTAATTTCGTTATCATTAGCGACATTGGCGTCGGTGCCGTTGGTTGAAGTTGTCGCTAAAACCGTGTCAGCCGCCGTACCGCCAATCGTGAAATTGGCGGGAGTAACTGTCGCGTCAACGATATTGTCATTAAAAGTAAGCAAGACTTCATCAATTGAACCGTCTCCATCAACATCAAACATTTCAACGGCTATGATAGTCGGCTTTTGAGTATCAATCTCAAAAGTATCATCAATAGTGGCATTCTCAGCATTACCAGCAACATCAGTAGCTCCAGTACTAGAAACAGTCTCTACCGCAATCTCCTCTTCTGTTCCGTTATGTGTGAAGGTCTC
>DASWIF010000035.1 GCA_036397795.1 Candidatus Saccharimonadales bacterium | reverse complement strand
AAAACTTGGCCGTCTGCCAGCGTGACCTGGCGCCGATCCCGGTCAATACTAACCACGTTTCCTTGAACAAACGCGTAGCCAAACCGCTGGGCAAGTTTATCCAACGGCGCGCGAGTCCAGCGTTCGCTTGAAGCTCCGGCTAAAATATCTGCCAGTCGCGGTAAAAACAAAAAATGCGACTTGCGGTCAATTAGTGTCACGGTATATTTTTTACGCGCCAAGCGCCGAGCCGCCAGCGCGCCCGTAAACCCGGCGCCAATAATAACTATTTTTGACATACTAATAAGATTATAACACACTCATCTTTACAGACCGCCCCCGGCCTGAGTCAGGCCGGGGGCGGCATAATCTAACAAAAAATTCAACTTTTAGCGTTGATATTTTCGAGCCAACTTTGCGTCAATCGAAAGCGGACCGGCACCCAGCATCGCCAAGGCAATAGCCAGGCCGACAATCGCAATGTCTAACTCTCCGGCCACAATCCCATTAACCATCAAGCCGCCACCGAGCTTGGTCAAAAACCAAGCGACAATAAGTTCAAGCGCGATTAATTTGGCAAATAACGGCGTCAGGAAACCGAGCAAGAAAGCAAATCCACCCACCAGCTCAAGCCAAGCGATAAAAATACCAAAAAATCCGGGGATTGGAACATTGAGGCTGGTTAAAAATCCGGTAAAGCCTTCCAGCCCCGGCTGCGGGCCAAAGACTTTGGTTAGACCATGAAAAATAAAAATAATGGCCAGCGTCAATCGCAGCGGCATTGGCGCCCACTTGGCGAACTGGCCGCCCTTGGCGGTGACTATCATTTTCATAAGTCCGCCGGATTTCGGCTGGCTGGGCGAGGCATTCATGCCTGCCATAGAAGGATTTTGATCCATACGTGTGGTTAAATTTTAAATTGAAATTTGTTTAATTAAAACTAAACGAATTTTAGCATATATCTTATATATCGGCAAAATATGGCTTTAAAGGCAAAAATGAGTTATCCACTTGACGTTCGGTTTTTGTTCGGTATATACTCTAAGTACATTAAAACCATATGAGCAAGCTAACAAAAAAGCAGCGCGAAATTCTGGACTTTATCATCGCGTATCTGCGGACAAATAACTACTCCCCCTCGTACCAAGATATCGCCGATGAGTTTGGGCTTAGCAGTAAAGCGACTGTTTTCCAGCACATTCAAACATTGCGTGAAAAAGGTTTTTTGACGGTTGACAACAGCGCTACCCGCAATGTCATGCCGACAGATGAAGCAGTCGCGTTTAAACGGGCGGTCCAGCTGCCGCTGACCGGCTTAATTACCGCCGGTGAACCGATTGAAGCCGTGGCCACGCGCGAAACTATGGCTGTGCCGGCGGACTTAATTCGGGACGCGGCGAATACCTATGTCCTCCAAGTTCGGGGTGAATCAATGATTGATGAAGGTATTCTGGACGGCGACTTCGTGATTGTTGAACGAAATCCCTCTCCTCGCAATGGTGATGTAGTGGTGGCGCTGCTCCAAAACGAGTATGCCACGCTTAAAAAGTTCTATCGTGAACGCGACCGAATCCGACTTCAGCCGGCTAACGCCACCATGCAGCCGATCTTTGCGCGCGATCCGCTTATCCAGGGTGTTGTCCGAGCCATCATTCGCAAGTTTCAGACGATTTAGATTTAACCTCTTAATTCTCTCA
>DASWIF010000034.1 GCA_036397795.1 Candidatus Saccharimonadales bacterium | reverse complement strand
CAATACCTGGTACAAGAGCGGCTAAAGAACCCATGGTATGGATTCTGGGGTATTCCCGGCGGCAAAATCCGCTGGGGCGAGACCATTCTCGAAGCTGCCGCCCGGGAGCTAAAAGAAGAAACTGGCTTAAGCGCCAGTCTGTCCGTGGCTGGCATCTACCATGAGCACACCTATTTAGACTCCCAAACTCAACCGCAGGAAGACAAAGTTTTTATCGTCGTCCACTGCGCCCAACCGCGCGGTCGGCTGATTAAACAATTCGACGCCGGGCGGAATGCCTGGCTAACGGCCGAGGCCGCCATGAGATTGGAACCAAAATTCAATAGCTTTGAGCTTGAGCTCGAGGTAATCATGGGCCGGCACAAATTCATTGAAGTCGATCAACACTACCAATCCCAAGCATTTTGACCATGCGCTGCGTGCTCCACGGCAGTTATCGCTCCGACCTTGACGCCATCGACCAAATTGCCGACCAGTTCCGCGCCGCTGGTTGGCAAGTGCTGGCACCCGAAGCTTCTCCCGTCGAGTCGATTAAAGATGGATTCGTCCGGTTTAAGGATAATCGCGGCAAGACTAACCAGCAGATTGAGCTCGAATTTTTAGAAGCCATGAAAAGTCTCAATCCAGAGGGCTTTTCCTATTTTGTCAACCCATCGGGCCGACTGGGCCCGAGTGCCAGTTATGAGCTTTCGTTCGCCCATTCCATCGGCCTACCGGTTTATTTTCTGTGCCCGTTGCGCGCCCTTCCAGCTCTGGTACCAGCCCAAACTGTCATTTCACCCGAGGCTATAATCGACTACGTAGTTGCTCATAACCAGCTTCCACCGAACCCGTTGCTGCCTCAGCGTGATGAACTATCGCTCTTTCGCCGGGTGTTCAATCTCTAAATTTTGCCTTCTAGGTAGGCCCGGCGAAGTTGATTAGGAAATTTTTCAATGGCGTAACGCAGCATTGTCCGCGGCATATATTTATAGTGTTTGGCTAAAAACAGTTCTTCTACCGCCCGGTCCCGGTTACCGATTTCCCTGAGCATCCAACCGACGGCCTTATGGATCAAATCGTGCGGATGATCAACCAGTTCTTCAGCCAGCGACAAACAATCGGTAAAATCGTCCTCACGGATAAAGTAAAAAGTGGCCAAAATCGCCGCCCTTTGTTGCCATAATCCCCCGCTGGCCAACCGATAAAGCTCGCGCCGAGACTTGTCGGCTAGATAAGCTCCCAGGATTTGCGGCGCGCTGCTATCAATTAGGTCCCAGTTGTTAACCCACCCGTCGTTGAGCAGTTTCAGGTAGGCTTCATAGCGGACCTGTCGCCCGGCTTTAGCTGACTGGTTAAATTGATCAACCATGATAAACAAACCGGTCAGCCGGTGCTCGTGCACCGGACTCGCAATCAGCTTGATGACTTCCTCTAGCTTAAGCTCGCGATGATGGCTGGCAATGACCCGCTGGTCAGGTACGTTGACGCCGATAAATTCATCCCCTTCGCCATACTGGCCCGGCCCGGATTTGAAAAACCAGGCGTTTGATCGAGCCTTATCGGCTGAGGCCAGATTTAGCAAGGCTTGCTTCACGTCGCGCGCTGTCATAGTACTAGCATAGTCGATTGGCAGAGACATGAGTGTAAGAAAATACCATCACTAACCACCGACCGGTATACTAGTTGTCATGCGGCTAATATTCGCGACCTACAGTCCCGGCAAGCTGAGTGAGATAAAACGCTTAGGCCAAGTTAGTTCAATCGACGTGGTAGGCTTGAGCGACGTCGGCGTGGATGTTAAATTCCAGGAGACCGGCGACACTTATGAAGCCAACGCCCGACAAAAATTCGACCAGGCGGCCGCGGCTCTGGCGCACAATCAAATCGACTGGTTAGCCGCCGACGATTCGGGCTTCGAGATCGATGCGCTGGGCGGTCAGCCCGGCGTCAATAGTCAGCGTTGGGTCGGCCAGGAAATGACCGATCAAGAAATTACTGACTATACCCTCAAACAACTCGCCTCGGTCCCCCCACCCCAGCGTACCGCCCGCCTTAGAACCGTTGTAGCACTCGGTAAGACCGGTCAGCAACCGCTTATTTTTGAAGGTTCATTGGACGGCTCAATTCTGAATGTCCCGGATAAAGACTCGCCGTTAGTCGAGGGTTTTCCCTTGGGCCAGTTGTTTTTTATATCCGGAGCTATGTTGACTTACTCTCAGTACCTCCAAAAAGCTCAAGTCAACGGCCCGGAATTTTTGAGTCAACGGGCTCTAGCGTTTAAAAAAGTCTTCAACTATATCAACGATTTGCAGAGTCTGAGCGGAGATTTTTTAGAAAAGTAGCCAGCCATATAGCGCTCGGTCTGATCTTCCTCTCAAGCGTGGCTCGATCGACTTCAACCAGCCCAAACCTCGGCCAGAAGCCTAAGGCCCACTCAAAATTGTCAATCAGGCTCCAGTGCATATAGCCAATAACCTCCGCACCCTTGGCCATAGCCTTGCTGATGCCGCTAAACGTTTGTTTCAGCCACCACTCACGATTGTTATCATGTTTATCCGCTAACCCATTTTCCGTGATGATAATCGGTTTTTTATATTCGCTGGCCGCTTGCAAGATCACGTGTTCGATATCGGCCGGGTGCATGTCCCAGCCCACATCGTTTTGCCGCTCGTTAGTATTTTGCTTAGTGCCCTTAACGATCCGATCCGTTTGATAGTAGTTTATGCCGATAAAGTCTTGGGATGACTCGGTGCGGTTGTTAAACCATAAATTCCAGCCATAATTTTTTAGCTTAACCACCAGCCTTGTCCTGAGGGTGTTGTCGCCGGCGGCAAAATGGGTGTAGTGATAGGCCAAGCCGACGCTAAGCCGTTTATTTATGGCCTTGATCCGGGTATAGGCCTGCTTTTGGGCGGCCGCCAGGTGCCATACCACCCTCAGGCTCTTAAGCACTGACCTTTCCTGAGGCGGCCAACTACCGTTTAGATAGCCCATACCGGCATAGACATTGGGCTCATTAAGGATAATTACGTAATTTATATATTCGCCTAGTTCGGCCATGATTTTTTCGCAGAATCGAACAAAATGCTTAACGTTTTTCTTATTGGCGAATCCCCCTGATTCCGCAAACCAAACCGGCACCGTCCAGTGCCATAGGCAAACAAACGGCTCGATTCGCCGCCGATGCATAGCCTTCAATACTTGGCGGTAGTGGTCGATCTGAACTTCGTCCCAGGCGCCTGGTTTTGGCTCGACCCGCGACCACTCGATGGAAAACCGAAAGGCATTTAAATTAATCTGGCTTAAAAGGTCGAGATCCGCCTCATACCGCGCGTAATGATCAACCGCGATACCCGATACATAGTTGCTTGGATCGGTAGCTAGCTCCTTGAACTCCTCCCATTTTGGCAACCAGTGTGATAATTGGCCTTCGGCCTCCGACGCCAGCTCTTTGGCGTTGGCCAGTTCCCAAATCGACCACTGATTATGGTTTTTGCCTTCAACCTGGTGCGCGGAGGTCGACGCCCCCCAAAATTTAATTTTCTTGAGTTGTTCTTTGTTCACTTAGCACCTATTATACCCGAGTCGCCGCGGCTTTTTCTGCTTAGGACTTTAGTCGGCTGGCTTGCCTAACCAGTTAGCAATGCTGTCATCGTCTAGAGCCGCAAGTACCTGTGCAAATTCCGACGTTTCAAAATAGGCATCCAAATTTTGCCCGCCCAACTGCGAGACGATGTAGCCGATCCCGCGGCGGGCTGAATCGGTATAGACTAACAAGTGATCGAATATCCCGGGAAACTGGTCGATAACCCTATCCCAAGTCAAACTCACGCCAGCATAGCTTGCCAGGTATGATTTTCTCAACTCCCCGGCGCGCAAAATCAAAGTTTCACTCGGCAGTGCCTTAGCCGGTAGGCCGTGGCGCAAATCAATCCATTTTGGCTTAAACCCTAGGTACTCATGATATTGGTAGTAAGCCGTACGCGCCCCTCTTAAAAAGGCTTGTTCGGCCGGAGTTAGGTGCTTGTCCGGCAATAAGACCTCACCGCTATTTTTATCTTCGTGCTCAGACAGAATTGCCGCCCATCGAGCAGTCGGGTGAAAGTCATTTCCTCTATACCGGTTGTGGATCGTATAAACCTGTTGTTCGATGATTTTTCTCGACCGGTAGTAAAGATCTTCATCGTTTCCTGGCCGCGGCAAAGGATGTTCTGCTTGGCTTTTAATATTAAGTCGGTTTATTGAGGCGATGATTAAATCGGCATTTACCCTTTCGAGAGGTAAGTGTCCTCGCTCCCGGCGATTTGATCTTTCCATATCTCTTGAAGTTGCCCTATGTTCAATCGATTTGCAAGCTTAAGCGGGTTTTTTAGGCGGCGGGCGTTGTCTCTGGCGATCTTTATAAGCCAGTTTGCTCCGCTGTTCATTCATGTAGGTCACGTGTTTGGCGTCAAACTTGTCCAACCTATCAAACAGCGATGAATATCTATCCCGGTTCGGAATAATCACCTGCCTGAGCTTGTTAATGCTGGCAAGGTGCCGAATCAGGCCGGCAAAGTCGCCGTCACCGCTAACGACAACCGCCTGGTTATAGCGCTCAAGATCCATCATGGCTTGCAGCACCAAGTCGGCGTCGACGTTGCCTTTGATCTCCAAATCGCCGTGTCTGACCAGCGGTTTAAACACCAATATAAACCCCGAGTCCTGAAGGGCGCTATATAGGTCTTGGTGTTCTTCCATGAAGCCGATAAACATATAGGCCCGCTCGACGCCAAGCTCTTGTTTTAAGTATTCCCTGAACTTTTTATGGTCCAGTTTCCAACCCAAGGCCTTTACACCCGCGTTCAAATTTTGGCCGTCAATAAAGGCATAGTTGTTTTGTGATTTGCTTTCCATTTAGATCTATCTTAGCTTGTTTATCCAATTGATGAAACTTCGGCTGGTGATTTCTAAACCGCTTAGGGGCCAGGATTAGCCGCCTTAAGCTTCTTAGTCTGGGGTGATCGTTCGGCTAGAGCAGGTCATTTTTAGGGCTTTTTGATTCGAAACGTGGCGCTTAACGATGCCTGCAAGTGATCTGGCAGTTCATTTCTGGCGGTCACAACTTGCCACTCTGATAATTCGTCACTGTAATTTTTAATCTGCCGTCGCATATATTCTTCGTATGGATCGTCCTCTTCACCATCATCTCCTAAGTCCAAAGCTGTGGCCCAGCATTCGTTGCCATCGCGATCCACTACACCGATATCAAGCCCTCGCAGAATATGGCGTCCAATATTATGCGGCGGGCCGTTAAGCTTGCTTTCGTCAATACCGCCGATTATGACCAAGTTTCGCCCGATGTCATGGTAACAGCCTAGTTCAGCAATTTCCGAATAATTTAAGCCTGGTTTATTGGCGGCGCTGACCCTCATCAGCAAATCGCCCGCTACCACTGCTAGTTTTTCCGCCATAAGTTGATTAATATATCCTGTTCTTTGGAAAAGTCAAACCAATCGAACCATATCTACCGGGCCGCTGCCAGTTTTAGTTTTTTGCTAATTTACGCCGGCAGTTCAAGCTCAGTGTACTTTTCCGGCGGACTGACCATCACCTCTATGTATTCGTAAGAGATCGAGGTAGTCGCAGTATCAGAGCGCGACACCACTTGAGAAATGCGCCGGCTGGCGGCGTCAATATAAATTGTCACACTGCTGCCATCCATCGATTCCACCTCCCAAACGTCGCAGGTACCACTCGGGCAACTGTCCGTCCCGGCGTACGTTGCGCCGGCGTTTAAAGCCGCTAGTTCGTCGGCGTCATATTCATAGAGCGAGGTGTCAAAACCATTATCGGTGCTGGCGCTGACGGGATACTTGATCCACTGGCCGTTAGCCATCGAGAAAAATCCATCGGTAGTAATTATCATTTCAAATTCGGTACCATCCTGGTTGCCAATGTAGCGCCAAGCGTTGGGCGAGTCATACTCTACTCTCGCCTCGGAAGTCTGGTCTCCGACCGTGGTTCTAAAAGTGGCGACAAAGTCCAATCCGGTGGTCGCCACCGGCTGAAAGGTACCAGCCATTTGGTCGTTTGACTCGTCGTTTTGCTCTGAAGCCGGACTAGCCGGATCGTCGTCCTGGGTTAAAAAATAAGCCCCCGCCCCACCGAGTAATAGTACCAGCGCAATAATTCCCGCTATTAGGCCGCGATTCATGCCTTTGCCTCCTAAATAATGTGGTTATTTTAGCACTACTGTCTCGTTTTGGCCTATAAATACTGTTCCGGCCAACGCTGAATGTTGTCCACTGCCCGGTCCCAATCAAACCAATCTGGATCTTCTTCCATGTCCCACTCGTTGTTGGTTATGCTGATAATCTGGCCGCTGTAAGCCAGCTTCTGTCGGACTAGGCCGCCAGCGGCTATAGCCAATCCGACGCCCGTCATCGATCGGCAAACTATTCTACCGGCTAAGTCGTCAGCCAGCCGTTCGGACGTACGCTCGGCGAATTTTTTTAGCCAACCGGCCCTGTTAAGATAGTCATTACCCCGGTCCCACATATGTTCAAACACCTGGGATCTCTCCCGATTGGTCAGGTCGTTTCTCAGTATCGGCGCGCGGTGGCGGGCCAAAAAATCAATATAGCCGCCGATGTCCGGGTTAGAGAGGGTCGGATCCAGTTCGCGTACCAACCCGATACCCGCCGCTATACCGCTGACAACGGCGGTTTCCTGGATTTTAAACCTCTGATCGTTAACCGACAGCCGGTTGGCCTGACTAAGTCGAGCCATCCGAACAAAGAGTTCGGCAATCTTAGGATGTAAATCACAGATATGCAAACTGCGATCGACCATTTGCCAGCAATAGTCATCATCAGCCAGCCGATGCCAGACGGCTTTAATTTGCTCGACCGGCCACAGAGGCTGGCTGCCCTCGATTCGCTCTGGTGGGCTCATTTGAAAATCCTGGCCCTTTTTTTGGAAAATACTTAATACTAACTATACTATATCAATTCTTACCTGTTATTTTCAATAATTATATAGTTGATTATATAGTTTTTTTGGGCCCAAGCAGCATAGCTTTCCGGCCAATAAATCAACCTATGGCCACCTGCGTTGTTGATGACTACTCCTCGGACGATTAGGGTAAGCCAGCCGATTTTTCCATTCTCCCCTCCTTATTATTTGCGCCTTAAACCAAAATTGCCGCTTGTTTTTTTTAGACTGAGCCAGATGGATGCTCGACAATAACATTGTCTAATCGCCCCAAAAGCCACATCGCCTCTAATAATTGATCCGAGTTCATCTTCTGAAGGGTCGTCGGTACTTCCTCGTAATCGGGTTCGCTGTCTTCTCCCTCCGCCTCGTCATCGGTCTCTTTTGATAGTTCGTCCTCATCGTATCCAGCTTGGGCACCATCGACCTCAGGCCAGACGTGTTCAGCAACCTCTTTACTAACTCGAAAATAAGCTTCACCACTTTTTATATCGATGAAATAATGGCGTTCTTGCATGTGTCCGTCCACCCAAATACCGTCCAGGCTTTGACTCTCAAATTCAATCGAAAGCACATGGCTAAGGCTCAGAAACTCCCGGTAGCGCCGAGACAGCGCCTCATACTCCCTATCCCTGAAGATACAGACTGATTCGGTCGGGCTAAGAACATATGTCAGGCGTATTTCGGTTGCTCCCGGTGGTAGGGCCTCGGCCGGCAAGAATTTTCCGACTTCCTGGCAAAAGAGTCCGATCATTTCCGGATCTGATTCCACCAGTTTTGGCGTGGCCAAAAAATCAACTTCTCTCTTCATCAATAAAAGTATCGGCTTGTCGTCAAAAAACATCAAGCATAATAATTATAGCTCGACATATGCTTGAATTAATTTCCTCTGTTAATTATTAAAAGTTATATAACTAGTTATATAACTTTTTAAGACAGTGGATCATCATAAAGCATCCGTACTAGATTTTCTAGGTAGTGTATATCACTAGCTGTGTCCCGATAAAGGCCGGGCAACGCCGGCATTTTGCCGCTTGCCACCCGTATGTCGTCAATTAGCTCATCTATTTCTTCGATGGTAGGTATTTCACCCGCCGCAACCATAAGTTTTAAACTCTCTAACCGCTCGTATGAAATATTTTCGGTACTATGAACCCCTTCACTCATATATATATGCGCTTAATTTACAGGAATTCGTGTTACATGGACTGTTTCGTGCTCCAAGTCGCCCTCCTGGAGGTCTCTGGAGCCGCAAGCGATGATGCCGATCATACGCCCATTCAAAATTCTGCTTATCGACACCGGTCCAGAACACGAGTCGACTAATGTTTCTAGATCTGTCCTTGCTTCCCCTAACAGTTGGTCGAGATCTTCTAAATTATCTACTATTAATTGACCGGCCATTTTCTTGATTTCTTCTCTACTAATACCATCCACCGCCTGACCATGGCTAACTTCCTCTAAAAATCTAGTCAGAATATCGTGGTCATCTTGAGCGTTTTCGGTCAACGATATCTTGGTTGCGTGAGCCATGATGACCTCAAAACTATATTCAGACATAGTATGGCAGCGACTGCATGCAAAACCAGGATCCAACACTCGTCTCAACAAAGGGTTCTTATGCCCCAAGATTTCGTTGTCAAAATCTGACTCGCTCATATCAGAAATACAATGGCATATTCTCGGCAAATAACCAAACGGATTAAGACAAAACGATCGATTCCAATGATTAAGACCGATTTACATCAAATCAGGTTTTAGCTGCGTACCCTTGTCGTCTCTTTTCTCTCCACTCTCGACTGACGTACAGCTTGGCGTCAGGCGCCATGCGCAAAGAGGTGCCGACCATCCTGCTAATTTCTAGAATGGCGTCTGATTCTTTATACAAAACGTCTACTCCTTCTTCGGTTGACCTGTAATGGGCTTCTGCTAGCCGCCCGCCGAGGTTGGTACCCCACATGCCATCCGACCCTAGCATTTCATACACATCATCCCTAATCCGTACCCTGACCTCGGTAGGCGGGTAGAAACCATATACCTGGCCTTCCCAAGGCTTGGGTTGTGGTTCTGTTTCCGCTGTGCGCGTTTCAATTGGTTCACCTTCTGGCATTAGACTACCTCCTTTGATAATTCTTCTATTTTAACCCTTTTTTGCTCCATCGTGTCACGCTCGCGAATGGTCACCTGCTGGTCATTAAGCGATTCAAAATCAATGGTGACGCATTTTGGCGTGCCGATTTCATCCTGACGGCGGTAGCGCCTACCAATAGATTGGGTTTCGTCGTACTCCACTACCCCGTCGACTGACTCGTTTAACCTCTGATAAACTTGGTGCGCTAGCGGCGTGAGCTTATCGGTTTTGCTCAGCGGCAGCACCGCTACCTGCACCGGCGCCAGTTTGGCATCGAATTTGAGCACCACCCGCTTTTCACCCTTTACTTCTTCCTCGTAGTAGGCCGAATGTAGCACCGCCAGCAGCAGCCGCTCCACGCCAATACTCGGCTCGATGACATAAGGAGTAATATGGGTGTTCGTTTCCGGGTCAAAGTAGTTCAGCTCCTTGCCGGACGCCTTGGAGTGAGCCTGTAAATCAAAATCGGTTCGATTGGCGATGCCCCAGAGTTCCTTTTGGCCAAACGGATAAGCGTAGTTGATGTCCCAGCTGTCGACGGCATAATGCGCCCGCTCATCTTCGGTATGCTGGTACCAGCTGAGGTTGGCCTGGTTCAGCCCAAGCGCTGTCAGCCAGTCCCAACAGATTTGTTTCATATTGCTTAATTCCTGGCCGGCGTGCTGGGGATACACAAAGTACTCAAGCTCCATCTGCTCCAGCTCCCTGAGCCGGAAAATAAAGTCGCGCGGACTAATTTCGTTTCTAAAGGCTTTGCCGATTTGGGCGATACCAAACGGCAGCTTAGCCCGAGTAACTTCTTTAACGTGGTCAAAATCGGCAAAAATCGCCCCGGCGGTTTCTGGCCTGAGATAGGCCGCGGCGTCATCGCCTTTTACCGGGCCGACACTGGTCTTAAACATCATATTGAAGGTTTTACTGTCACCAAACGAATCCGTCTGACCGCAATTCTCACAGGGTTTTGACGTATCCAGTTGTTCCTGACGGTACCGAGTATGACACTTCTGACACTCCACCATCGGATCGTTAAAACCGGCCACGTGTCCGCTGGCCTCCCAGAGTTTCGGATTTTGGATAATTGCGCTATCCAGCCCGTAAATATTCGGCCGTTTTTTGACGAAGTGGTTCCACCAGGCTTCTTTTATATTTCTAGCTAGCTGCGCGCCGTATGGTCCGAGGTCATAAAAACCGGCCAGGCCGCCGTAAATCTCGCTGGCCGGCCAGACAAACCCCCGGCGCTTGGCCAGCGACACCAACGTATCTAGATCGGGTCCTGCGTCATTCATTTAGCCATAAGTATTAGCGAGAATGCACGTGCTTGCAAGCTGTTTAACCGTCAAAATTTAATTTTTAAGACGATCTAATGGCCGAACTGCCCAAACCCTGCGCCCGGCGTTTGATCAAAAGCGCCTGACGTCGGTTGACTTCATTTTCCAGATGCTTGACGATTGTTATCGCTAAAGCGGCCTCCAATGCTTGGTACGTGCCTGGGACAAGCCAACTGTCAACCTCAACCGGCAGCCAGTCATCCCGGTAGGGCTGATCACTCAGGCAATAGACGCCCTCCCCCGCTCGATACGCCAGCGTGTGGCCAATTTTCTGACGATTGCTCAAATTGAGACTGCGATTTACTTCTACGACCGCCATTACGGGCTGGTGGTCTGATAGGCGCCTAATGGCGTAGACACCGACGATTTTGGATTCAACACTGGTGCGGTCGGCAAACGGATCGAGATGTTGAAACCGCAAGTCGTACGATGGCTTGCCCCATAACACTTCCGATCGACTGGGAATCTTTAGCTCCACCCCATTCTCCAAAGTAGTAAATTTAGAACCGTATTGGTTGCCCTTGATAGTAGCTAGCCGCGTCAAGGCCAGAGAACTGGCGCTACTAAGCGCACCCTCGATCAGACCGTCGGTCGAAATCTCAAAAGCCTCAAATCGCTCGCCGCTGTTTATAGTCCCCATGTCTAACTACAGTTTATCGCTTTTAAATACTAAAACGCTAGCTTAAGCGTCAAAGTTTTTTGGTGGTCGTCGATTGCCCTTAGTATAGATGTTGAAGTAATTACTGGCGCCGCTTATCAGATTGTATAATCTGGACTGCGACACCTCTTCGGTCAACGAGCTTATTTTAATCGCCGCCTCATCGTCGGGATCGTAGTGAATACGTGCCGAGGCTACCAGCTGGTCGTGCCGGCTATCGGCGATATCCGGTATCTTAATTGAAACCTCAAATTCGCCGTTTGTTAGTCTTTTTGGTAAGTATCTTAGCCACAATTGGTACTTGGTGTGTTCGGCTATGCCGAGGCCAACCGGCAGAATCAGCCAAGCTTGCGGTATGGACTTGTTTTTAAACGCCTCGTCGCCTTGTTCTCTCCTGACCCGGTCAAGCCCGAATTGACACGCCGAGGCATAGAGAAGGCTTAATTTGTCTAACAAAAGGTGCCTTAGCTGCTCCGGGGTTACCTTAGCTTCTCTTGACTCCAGGCTGTCGAGCTGTCTAATCTCGTGGTCAACCAGCAACTTCAAATGGTCCAGTATTTTGGCGCCGGCTGAAGCGCCGCCGCTGCTAAAAACAGCGGCCACTTCTCCCCGCTCACCCACTAGTACTGAGACTTCATCACTAGGCCCGGCTTTATTGGGGTCGGCGATACTGATATTAAACGCCCTGGTTGGGCCTTCCGGCTCGCCGGGCGCGGCCCCTCGGGAGGACTCTCTGATTAGTAATCGCTTTGTGCTATCCCACTTGATAGTCCCCAAACTGCTACTAATCGGCAGTATGAACTCGGCCGCCTTTAAACGTTTATAAACCATGTCCCCGGCCAGGGCTTCGCTTGGCAACCTTAGTTCAATTAACCTTAAAAGGTTTTTCCCCAGGTCGGTATCAATCAAAGCCTCCAGCGGATCCGGCCGGTCAAAATCCCGCTCGTTAGGGTCATCGGCTTCCATGGCTTAACAGATTACCCTACTAGTCGTCCGCCATCAAAGCAGCCTTGCCGGCCAGAAACTTGGCGATCCGTGAGTCCAGTTCTTCGTCTGTCATATTTTTGTACTTTGTTAATTTAGGCTTTAGCGATGGCTTCTTGTACCAGTGCGATGGCGGTCGCGGCCGTCATCGGCTCGGAAAAGTTCGGATTATTTGGTAGTTGGGCTAAGTTAGTCATGGTCTTTCTCTTTTATTTATGTCTTATCAAATCTGTTAATCACTGGCTAATAATGTCCGCAAATTGTCCATCATAATAGTCGCTTGCCAGTTTGCCGAGCTGCGATGCTTCTCGCCTTTTTAGCCGATCATCCAGCTTGCTCCTATTGGGTGCGCCCCGACTATAATCGGCTCCGCCTGATTGTTGGTCAAACTCAATAATCCCTATATCTACATCGGAAATTTCTGCTTTGATCCGCTCGTCCGGCAACATATGCTCGCCGCCGGTTGTGATCATTAATGGTTTACTAGAGTCTTTCATATTTATGTTTGCTTTATACGCCTTTAAACATTAGCACAATGTTGCTCACTTGTCAATTTAATTAAGCCTTGGGTTATAATTATTAATCATGAGTTTGAGTGAAAGATTATACCAACATGAACTTGAGCGTGTCCGAGATATCGTTCAAGACCCGGAATGGTACCATCAGCTTACCCGGGAGCAAAAACTCCGGACGATTGGCGCTACTGCTCTGCATGGTTTAGTGTCAACCGAAGGCACTATACGTGAACGGTTAAAAAACGGTTTATACGATGTTTTTGAGCAGCTCTTGGCCGAAGAAGCCATCAAGTTAGGGGCAATCGGTCAGTATGAATGGGACTCGGAACGTCAGCCCGTGGACATGATCGTTATCCACCACACCAGTCGTCAACCGGGGCTTAGCGCGGACCGGTTAAATGCCATGCATCTCATCCGGCTTTATGTCCCCCATTACCAAAACCCGCCCGAATCGGATAGGCCACACGTAGCCGGCCAGCCAATTTACTCTGGCCACTTCCGTGAGGGAAAGCAAAAGTTCTGGGGCTATCATTGGTTAGTCAGAGACGCTGGCCAAGTCGAGCGGTTGTTGAGCGATGATCAAACCGGCTGGCAATCAGGCGACTGGAACGTAAATTGCCGTTCTGTTGCCATTTGTATCGACGACGATCTGGTTTCAAAAAAACCCGACGGCGATATTATGGACGGTATCGGCGAGCTAATAAACAGGCACTATAGCCATCTTGATATCTCCCCAACCACATTGTTGGGCCATACCGAAGTCAATATGAAAACTTCCTGTCCTGGCGGCGAATTTCTTGGCGGCTGGAAGTTTGAATTGCTTGATCGGATCGGGGCATAAGTTTTTTTCGTTGCTTGCCGTCTAGATTTTTTTTGATACCGCATACAGAATACAGCCGACCAAATACTAAGCTTTAGCTAAATTGATACTCAAACAGATGATCAAGCGTGGTTTTGGTCTGCCCAATGGCCGCTGTTAAACCGCCGATTTTAACGGCTTTTGACGGCGGTGTGGTCAGCAGCACCCGCCAGGCTTTGATCTGCTCAGTGGTAATTTGGCCGCTCAGTTCCGGTTTGAAGGCCCCGTCGTCCGGCAACAATGTGTAGTTTGTACCCTCTGTCAGCCGCTGGTTAGATATGTCGTGGGTCAGATTAGGCTGCTGGCCAAGAGTTTTGAGTAAATTCAGCTTAAACCACCCGTCGATCAATTCAAGATCGCTGCCGGGTTGGTTAAGCTCGCTTAAGGCCGAGGCTATTAATTCGTACAACTTTGGTTCGGTAAATTCTTTGGCGGCTTTGGCGGTATGCTTTAAGACGGCGTAGGCCAGCTGAACCCTATCATAATCGGTCACGATTTGCCCGAAATGCTTAATCATCCGGCTGGAAATCAAATGGTCGAGTTCGCCCTTTCCTTTGATAAATGACACGTCCGATACCGAAAACAGCTCCAGCCCGCCCGCCAGCTTGCTGGAAGGCTTCCTGACCCCCTTTGCCATGGCCGACACCAGGCCGTAATCAGAGGTTATAAACGTCACAATGCGGTCGGCTTCGCCAAAATTAACGCGCCTAAGCACAATCCCCCTTGTCCGGAAGCGATTCATACCAGCCAGCGCCGGACAGTTTCGACAAGCTGATTAGGCAGCACGTCCGGTTTATATAAATACTCAACTATCGACATCTGTTTAAGTTGCCGGGCGGTCAAAAATTGAGCGTCCAATTTGGTCGCGCTGAGCAGGATTACCGGTAAATTTTTAAGATCATTATGCGATTGCAGTTCATAAATTACTTCTAGCCCGTTGTGGGCTGGCAGCATCAGATCGAGCAGCATCAGGTCAAATTTAAAGTCGTCCAGCTTGTCTATGGCTGATTGGGCGTCATTTACGCTGACGGCCTTGAGGCCGGCCTTGGCCATGGCATCGAGGTATAAACCGGCCAGCAGCCTGTCGTCTTCGACCAACAAAATTCGCGCCATTAAAACAGCGCCAACTGCCTGGCCACCGGCAACCGCACAAAAAAGCTGGTACCCCGGGATAAGGACTTGAGGCTCAGCTCGGCGGAAATGTGACGGCTCAGATTAGACACGATATAAAGCCCCAACCCGCTGCTGCCCGGCAAGGCGTGAGACGGTTCGGCCGCCTGGCCGAATAACCGCCAAATCTGCTTTAGGTCGCTCGGTCTGACGCCGATGCCGTAATCTCTGACAGTTACCCGGACCCGATTGTCATCGCGTCGGGCCCTAATCTGGATTACCGGCTCGTCCTGGGTATATTTAATGGCATTGTCCAGTAGATTGAAGATGATCCGTTTGAGCGCCAGGCGGTGACTGAGTACCGGCGGCAATTGGCGTGAACAATTTATTTTAAAACTAAAGCCCAACTGATTGGCGTATGGCCGGATTTCTTCGACGGCCAAACTAATTGCCTCGGCTACTTCGATCGGCTCGAGCGGCAGCGGCTCTTGGTCCGCCCGGGTGGCGCCAATCAACGAATCGACCAGACTGAGCAATCGTTGGGCCGAATGCTCGATGTTAAGCAATTGCCGCTGGGAGTCAACCTCGTCGTACTCGCCCAGCGACAATTGCGCGGCCGCGCCCCGGATATAAACTAACGGCGTTTTAAGATCATGGGCCGCCGCCGCTAAGAATTTAAGCGTCTCGTTAGCTTGGATTTTACCCTCGGACATAGGTTCATTTTAGCACCGGAGGGCGTCTGACTTCGAGGTTAAGCGTTATCGGTCGAATTTTAGTTTAGCGATGATGATATCGTCAAAATCAGCGGCGTAACTTTGGTTTTGAGTCCAGATGCTGAGAGTTTTATCGCGGATTGGCAGAATAACCATGATGCCATTAAGGCCGCGTTCGATTTCACCCGTTAGCCGAAGACCCTTGATGCCGTTAACGATAACGGCCTTGGCGCTTACTTCGCCGCTCTTTATCCCGGATTCGTAAGCATCAACCGCGTCTTCGTAGGCTCGTCGCTCCAGTTTAAAGCGCAGGGCAAGTTTAGTGTCGCCCCTGGTATCAGGCACGTATCCCGGGTGACCGTAACCTATCAAAGACGTATCCGACGCGGCGTCCTCAATCGCATGAATGCTCCAGGTTTTCGGGTGGGTTATGGCGATACCGTTAAGTTCGGCCGGTGCTGAGTACACCGCGTAAGGAGTCTTCAGCTGCTCTTGAAACTGGGTGTTCAGTTCAGTTTCCTGGATGGACTTAGCGTCGGTGACAGCCTGCTCAATCTGAGCCTCAACCGTGTCTCGTTCGGTTTTATAACGTCCGTAGTAATTAAACGTCGCTATGGCCAGCGCAATAGTGGAAACCAACAATAAAACTGTCGTGATTAGCAGCGGATTCATCAGTCCCTTTTGGTTCATTGTCCTTATGGTAGCTAATCCTTCGGCCTCAGGCAACCGGTTTGATGTCGTACCGAAGCAACGCGCCGTCAATTTTAGTCGGTTCGTGCCCCGGTAAGCTAAAGCCGTGGCTGACAATTCTAATCGGTCGTTTTACGTTTTTCAGCGCCTTAGCCAACCAATCCATCGTCTTTCCATCGGCAAAGACGTAAACCGCCGTCGTCTCGCGGGGCCACTTAAGGCGCCTAAAATCGCCAAACACGACTTGAATTCGCGCCTGACTCCGGCTGCGCCATTTGAGCAGCCAAAACAGAAATGGATTGATTTCGATGGCTAGTACCGCTGCCCCGCGGTTGGCCGCGGCCATAGCCAATCGCCCATCACCGGCGCCGAGTTCTAATAACAAATCCCGTTTATCAAGCGCTAGCAGCCTCATGGCCGGTTCTACGCTGGCTTTATGGGTCGGAACAAACGGCGCTCCCACCAGCAAACTGAAACCGAACACGACAATGATAACAATCAAAACCCCCAGCATCAGTCGAACTTCAAATTAATCCGGGAGACTTCGTTTTTGGCTTGGCTTAAGAACTTCTCCAGCTGGGCCACCGCGCTTAGGGCGGCTTGGTAGCGCTTAATAGCCTGGTCAATGTCAACTTGGCCGGACTCAAACCAGTCAATCGTCTCTTCGATCTGCTTGACCAGCTTAACTACGTTAGTTTTACTCGGCTTGGACATTAGTTACCTCCGCGGCCAGACTACCGTCTGACAACTTAGCCTTAATCTTATCACCAGTTTTGACTTGACTTGTTCGGCTAACCACTTGGCCGCCCAATAAAATAATACTGTAACCGCGTTTTAGGGCGGCTTCCGGATCATAGGCCCTGACCGCCCGCTTAAGGCCGCTCAACCTCTCAGCCAACCCGTTTAACAACTGATTTATGTTGTTTTCTAAGGCCGACCTTAAAGACAACGACAGTCCACCGATAATTTGATTGATCTGTTGACTCAATCTGGCCCGTTGATGTTTGAGCTGGCTCGCAAATTCCCGCCTGTTAGGTACTACCAGGGTAGCGGCGTCGGTCGGCGTGGCCGCCCGGACATCAGCCGCCATGTCAGACAATGTGGTATCAACCTCATGGCCGACACCAACTACTACCGGACTGCGGCTGCCGGCGATGGCCCGGACGACTGGCTCGGTATTAAAGGACCATAGATCTTCGGCCGAACCGCCGCCGCGCACCAGCACCAAGACGTCAACTGGCCGCGCCAACTGGTTAAAATAATCGATGGCTGCCACAATTTGACCCGGGGCGGCTTCACCTTGGACTTGGATCGAAGCAAACTGGACCCCAACCCCCCGCCAACGCTGGTCTAGTATCTTTAAAAAATCCTTGGCACCAGCCGCTTCGGCCGAGCTGATCAGACCGATAGTCTGCGGATAGACCGGAATCGGCCGCTTCCGCTGAGGGTCAAACAAGCCCTCCCCAGCCAGTTTGGCCTTTAACAGTTCAAACGCCCGCCTAAAGGCACCTTCGCCAGTTGGCCGGATTTGTTCGACGTTGACGCTAAACCCCCACTTGTCGCTCAACCGGGGCCGGCCAATAACCCTGACCATCATGCCGTCTTCTAGCGGTTGATTGAGCTGATAAACGGTACCAAAAAAATCTACTACCGCTGTCTCGTCTTTTAGTTTGAAATAAACCCAACGGTTTTTGCTGATTCTTAACTCCGACAGCTCGCCCTCGATCGTCACTACTGGATAGGCATACTCCAGCGTCTGATTGATTAGGCTGACAAACTCGCTGGGCTTAAGTATTTGCTCTTGCATTTTTTATAAGCGGCCTTATCAACTTGACATAAAAGCCAAAACCGATCGCCATTACGATTAATTTATTAAAAACCCGATACAGCAGCGTGCCGGCGATTGCCGTCCCCTGGTCTACCCCGATATAGCTCAGCACGGTGATTACCGCCAGCTCGTGGACGCCGACATCACCCGGGATGATTGAAATCGCGCCGGCGATATTGGCGGCCGTAAACGCCACCAAAATCGCGGCCGGGTTGACGCTCACTCCCAGGACAAAAAAAGCCGTGGCCACAATACTGACCTCGACCAGCGTGCTAAGCTGCATAAATAGATAAGGCTTGAGCAGATTACCCCGCTGCGAACGGATAAACTCGGCGCCGTTGCTGAACTCTTTTAAGAACCCTCGGCTGCGGCTAACCTCAATCGTGTGAGGCCGACGGGTAAACAACCCGACTACTCGGTTAATAAAGCGCAAGACGGCGCTGACCAGCCGATCGACCAGGCTCTGGTTCCTGATTGCCGCGATCAATAGCACCGTGCCCGGCAAGGCGATGATAAACAACGCTAGCAGCGCCACTTCCAATTGATGATTAAGATTACCCTCGATCAACAACCAGACGTACGCCACCACAAGCAACGGCGCGTACGTCAAAAACGCGAATAAATAACGGCCAAGCTGGATTAAGGTTAGTTCGCCCGGTTTGGCCACGTCTTTAAAGGCGTAGATCAAATAGGTCGTGCCAGAGGCGCCGCCGCTGGGTAAAATTTGATTGACAAAGTTGAGCGCGGTGGTCGAAGCAAAGGCTCTAGCGGCTGATATGTTCGAGCCAAAGACTGATAAAAAGCTTCGGTAATAATTGCTGACCAAGAAGTAGCTAATAAGCTGCAACAACGGCAACAGCAACGCCATCACTAAACTGACGTTTTTCAGCAGCAGCCAGGTCTTATTAAGGTCCTGGCGTGACGAATACAGCACCAGCCCAAAGAAAAACAAAGCCAAAACTAGCATGGCGTTCCGCCAGAGGCTGGATTTTATTTTCTTCATTACCGCTTTAGATTATACTCGACTGTTAAAATTAGACTTATGAACGCCAATTATATGCTCACCCTGGGACGGCAGCCAGAACTATCCTTGGCCGAGATTGAATCGGTTTTCGGCGCGGACAACCTAGTCGTAGCGCAAGCCGGAGTTTGTTTATTAAAACTGGCCGAGCGGCCGGATATAGGCCGTTTAGGCGGATCGATCAAGCTCGGCCAGGTATTGGCTAGCGTCGGCTCTGTCGATGAGCTCAAGACGGCTTTACACCAGCATCTGCCCGCCCGCGACACCAAAATCAACGTCGGCCTGAGCTGGCATGGCCGGCTTTCCCCCGGCGAGGTCGGCGCCCTCGGCCTGCAGCTTAAACAAGCCGCCAAAGCAACTGGCCGCAAGTTGCGGCTGGTGCCAAACCGTCAATCTGCGCTATCGGCGCCGCAAGTAGTACATAATCAGCTGCTTGAAGCCGGCAACGTCGAGTTTTTAGCGGCCGAGGTGGATAAAAAAATTGTTCTCGCCAAAACATTAGCGGTTCAGAACGTTGACGATTACTCAAAACGTGATTTTGAGCGGCCGGCCCGCGACGCTCGGGTGGGAATGTTACCCCCTAAGCTCGCCCAAATCATGCTTAACTTGGTAATCGGCCAAGTTAGAAGTTCGAAAAGTCAAGCTCCTAACGCCAAACCCCCATCTCCCAGAATCTTGGATCCGTTTTGTGGTACCGGAGTCGTACTGCAGGAAGCATTACTAGTGGGATTAAGCGTCTATGGCACCGACATCGAACCTAGAATGATCGAGGCCACTAAGACCAACCTCAACTGGTTAGACGGTCAATACCCATCTCTAATATCCCGGCTCCCAGCTCCTAAGCTCAATGTAGCCGATGCGCGCAACTACTCATGGCAGCCGCCGATTGACGCCGTAGTCAGCGAAACTTACCTCGGACCGCCGCTGAGCCGGTTACCTAACCCATCAAAACTGAGCCAGCTAGTTGGCGAAAGCGGTCAATTACTCGACCGATTTTTGACCAACATCAAACCGCAGATCGCAGCCGGTACGCCGCTGGTTCTAGCCGTACCAGCTTGGTTCGATGGGCCGAAGCTAGCCGGCCGCTCCTCGGTGGTTGACCAGATAGGAGCTTTGGGCTATACTCGACGACGTTTTGAGACAGTTAAAACTGATCAACTGATCTATCGGCGCCCAGACCAGGTCGTCGGCCGCGAACTTTTAGTACTAAGGAAGAGTTAAATTTTATGTCGAAAATCAAAGCGGGCGGAAGCTCGAAGAATGTCCACGACTCGCCGGGCCAGCGCCTGGGCGTTAAAGCTTTTGGTGGAGAAAAAGTTACTACCGGTAGCGTCATCGTCCGCCAAGTCGGTCAAACCAAAGTCCCCGGGCCTGGTACCGGTATGGGCCGTGATTATACGATTTTCGCCAAACGTGACGGTGTAGTTGAATATAAAAAGACTAAGATCACTCGTTTCACCGGCAAAACCGCGCCCCGAACCCTCGTGTCGGTGGTTGAAGCTCAACCGGTTAAAGCGACTTCTAAAAAGAAATAATTTTCTTGTCCTCGCGGACAGCTTATGTGCGCCTTTTCGCGGCGCAAGCGACTTCTTTTGTTTTGGCAAAAGAAGCAAAACCAGTTTGCCCACTCTCTGAACATAAAGCCAGCTAGTCAAAGGGCACAACAGCCTGCGGAACTCTCTCGCTGATCGCTCGTTCAAACAGTCCTCGGCTCATTTGTTGTGCCTTTGACGTTGGCATCTGTCAGTGCGCGATGGCAAGAGTTACTATCTCCTATCTCCGAATACGGCTGCTGATGTCCTATAAGTAGTTAGGCTATTGCTAATTTCTTAATAACTGCCGGGTCGTTGTGGAATGGATCGGTTGGACTATATAGCACTATTCTAGCGAGTCTATTATTGGCATAGGCGTATATACCACTGTTGTCAGCTTCGATTTTGTGGGCTACTAAGACCGGCTGCAATGGTTCAAGGATCGGATAGAACCAGTGGTATTCGTTGTGGTACTCGGCTTGCTGCATTTGCGGACGCTGGCCGACCGACTCAGGTATTGCTAACTCCTGGCCGTCAAGCACCTCCCACTCCAGTTTCTGACTGCGGAACAACTCGTAAATCGGCACGACGTCACGGAAATAGTCAAAGGTTGTTTCGTCCTTGGCATATAGCGCTTGCAGTAATCCAGCCGCCTGTTCGAGCACGCCAAGCAACTCTTCAAAACTTAGCTCCTGCTTTTCGGCAAGCTCCCTAACTTCCATACAAGGAGTATACTCTACCCTTTTGCTTATGCTTGCTATAATCAGTTCACTAATCAAACAGGACGATCAGCTTATATGTCTAAAGATAGACCCCGTCGTCAGACCAAAAAACCCAAAAAAAACAAAGACAAGCCAATCGTCATCTAGGCTTACGTCCCGCCCCCGCTTGGGCCGGGATTTTTATTTTAAATTTATTTTTTGATACAACCCATATAAACAAGCTCTCAAAGAACTTGTCTATCCAGGGTTAGAGACGATGGCGCAATGAGAGTTTTTGGTGTTTAAGAAAGACGGGGTTGGATAACAGTATTTTGTATATAAACTTCAACGGAATGTAAAAATTGATGCAGTTTCTTGATGACGTTTGGGCTTGGTTCGTTTTCAGCCTCCATCCATGAACGGTAGACTGTCTCCCAATAATGCAAATCGCGATTGATTTCCATTGGGCCGTGGTTAGAGGGTGGCCCGGATGGCTGAAGGCTATCATCCAGTCTGGAATACATATCAACCGGAATGAACCGTGCTTCCAACCGGGCTTTTAAAGATTGCAGCACCCCTTTCTCACGCTGGACGTCTATTCTTAAAGTCAACGGGCCATAGTTGCCAGCTGCTGGCTCTATTTCAATCTCAGGCAGTCTATAAGACTCTTCTATTTGCTCAGAAGACTCTGGTCTATATCGGTAAGCATCGTCTGACAGCATGTCACCAGTGTTTGAGGCAGTACTTTCTACCAAATCTGAGTGGCGATACACGTCAAGTTTCATTGCGGCGTGTTCGAATTTTTCGAGAGACGTCATGCCTTCATATTCCTCGGGAGCACCAGGGTCTTCATCAATCTGATTAAAAGCCCTTAGTTCTTCCACATGCCTGTAGTGGGTCGCGTCGCGGTATTCTTTAGCTCTTCTTTGATCCATAAAGTGGACTCTTTTGTTAAAGCCTAATTCTTAACTGATCGACCGCCCAGTGCAAGCATAAGTACGATAAAAAATGTACAGAACGAATAATTCTAATATTCTGCAGAATATTAGAATTATTCTTTGAAGTTCTTTATAAATTTCACGAATCTCTGGCCGTAAGGTGAGAGACTGTGACCGACACTTCTACCTTCATACTGTTTGTTGAGAAGGCCTGCTTGAACCAGCTTCCGCGTGTGCTCGGATAGTGTCTTGACGTTCGCTCCTAGCGTAGCGACAATTCCGTCCAACGTGATGTTTGGTTTCTTGTCGACCAAAAGCAAAACCTCTATCCTATGATGATTGGCTGCGCCTTTGAAGTACCTCTCGAACTGTCTGGCCGTTTTCATAAAGAAAGCCTATCATAATATTCTCATATTCTGCAGAATATTAGAGTATCTTCAATAGGGGTTGCAGCAGTCGTTTTTCATTTCTCGTTTTTCAATTATCATTGGTTATTCAATCGGACATCAGCAGCCACTGATGAGTTTTAGTTATTTATTAAGCGCCTAGAGCCGAGGACTGTTTGAACCGCCAGCTGGCGGTGAGTTCCGCAGGCTGTTGTGTTTTTTTGACTGGCTGGCTTTATGTTTCAGTGAGTGGGCAAACTGGTTTTGCTTCTTTTGCCAAAACAAAAGAAGAACCTTAAGCCGCTGAAAGTGGCTACTAAAAACTTGCCCGACTTGGCGATCCAAGTAGGTAAAAACCCCGTCGCGACAGCGACAAAACTTTACTTTTTTTTGCTCGCTCTCAAAAAGCCGTTCTGCCACCGAGAAAAAGGGTATCCATTTACATTTTAGATGTAAGCTTTAAAGACTTAGTAAAGCCCACCCCCACCGTTACTATCGGCCGTCACCACATAATATATAAGCCAATATACCGCCCCGCCGACTACGATGTATATCAGAGCCCATTGCCACGCGGGGCGCTTGCCATAACGCCCGCCAGCCGGCCTAACTTCCGGGCGGTTAGTTTGTTTGTCTTCTTCCATGCTCACCTCCAATTAGTACTTATGATTATACATAGCCTGGCACCGAGAAAGCATTATTTGGCCGACACGGTCATAGCCTTGTTTTATAAGTTATATATCTATGTTTGTATAGTTATATAACTATGTTAATAAAACTGTTCTCTTTTAATTTATAAAACTATATGACTAAGTTTAAGTAATTATATAGCTATGCTCATTTGATTAAATCCTATCGGTTTCGATTTTGCCGATACCCATGCTCTTTTTTTAAAGCGCAACCAGTAGCACGAACATTGCAAAGTAAGCCAGCGTCCATCCTACCGTCCAGCCAACCAAATGATAGGCTGGCTTTTGCTGCTTATGAAAATACAACTGCCCGGCTCGGCCTAGAACAATACCGGCGGAAATGACGGCCGATACAACAAACAATAATATAAAGATGATGCCGGCAAACATATCGTTATCATCTTCTGGCACCTTATCTTCCAGATATCGCATAACCGTAGTCACCAGCATGACGTATAGTAGTAGCGTGGTGGCTTGGAGGAATCCGATAAACGACAGTGAAGCATTTTTGAGCATATAAGGATTATAGCGCACAGGCTATAAGCCAATTCTCATTTCACATTTCACATTTTTCATTTAATTACTGCCAGCGAAGTGACGGATGCCAGCGTCAGGAGCCAAAAAGAATAATGCAAAAACTACGAATTCATTTCGAGTTTTTGCATACCTCTTCGGGGGAGAATCACGAGCGAAGCGAGTCTAAGGAGGGGTGTCCCCCACCTTAAGTAACACCAAGGTGATACTTGATCCGGGCAATCACGTCGGCGATAACAACTTGGGACTTAACCAGATAATCGTCCACGCCCAGCTGCTCGGCCCGCTCTTTGTCTTTGGGCTGGCCCAGAGCGGTCAACATGACAATTCGGACATTGGTAGTTTCTGGCGTGTTGCGCAAAATATCGAGTACGTCAAAACCGCTGATTTTGGGCATCATAATATCGAGCAGAATCAGGTCGGGCTTGTATTCGAGCGCGTTAGATAAGGCTTTTTCGCCGTTATCGACATGGAGGACATCAAAACCCTCGGCTTCCAGACGCTCAATGTAGACTCCGGCTAGGGTCTCATCGTCTTCGACCAGCAATATTTTCTTTTTCTCGTCGGTCATTTTATTCTCTTAATGCTTGTTATCGTACTTTACTTAGAATGCTTTGGCAATAAGATGGCCGGTGGCTAAATTAAGATATTTTGTGTATCAAATACCAAAGATTTGGCATTTAGCAAATGTCATAAATTAAAAGCTAAACGCACTATCCAAAAAAGGTGGTTAGCCGGTTAATTTATTGCTAAATGATAAATGATATATCAACGGCCTACGATATTTGATAATTAACAAATCTTAACGCGTCAGCGCCGCCATAAAGCCGTCAAACATCGGATGCGGCCGGTTTGGCCGGGATTTGAACTCCGGGTGAAATTGGCTGGCTAGAAAAAACGGATGGTTGGCCATTTCTACGATCTCTATCAGTTGGCCGTCGGGCGACAAGCCGCTTAAAACCATACCGGCCTTGGTTAATACCGGCCGGTAAGTATTGTTGACTTCGTACCGGTGACGGTGGCGCTCGACTATCTTGGCCCGTCCGTAAACCGCCCGGGCCAACGAGCCGCGGGCCAGCATGCAAGGATAGTTGCCTAGCCGCATGGAGCCGCCGGTGCCCCACAGCTCTTTTTGGCCGGGCATGGTGTGGATTACCGGATCGGGCGAGTTTTCATCCAGCTCCAGGGTGTTGGCCTGTTTTAATCCGGCTTGCCGGGCCACGGCAATTACCGCCATCTGAAGACCTAGGCAAAGCCCCAGGTAAGGAACCTTGTGTTTGATGGCATAACCGGCTGCTCGGATCTTGCCCTCTAGTCCTCTTTGGCCAAAGCCGCCGGGAACCAAAATACCGTCGACCTCGCGCAGCGAGTGGGGCAACGGCCCGCTGGCCAGTTTCTCGGCGTCAATCCAAACGATATTAATTCCCGTATTGTGTTTATAGGCCGCGCTTTTTAAAGCCTCAAAAACCGACATATAGGTATCCTCGTTGTCGAGATATTTGGCGACCACACCAACGCTGATGCTGCGCTTGTGCTGGCTGGTGGCTTGTTTGACCACAGATCGCCAAGCTCTTAACTCGACTCTTTTGGCCTGGTCCAACCCGAGCTTATCGATTAAGTATTTGTCCAGCCCGCTGGCCTCGAGCGTCAGCGGTACTTCATAAACCGTTCGGGCGTTGGGCAATAGCGCGATGGCCGCTGGTTCGACCCCGCTGAACAGACTAAGTTTAGCGATGACACTTTTTGGCGCCGGCTGCTCGCTGCGAGCGACCAATACGTCCGGCACGATGCCTATGCCTCTGAGCTCACGCGTGGCGTTTTGGGCTGGTTTGGTCTTAACTTCTTTGCTGGCGCCCAAAAAAGGCAGGTAGACAACGTGTACGTACAGACAATTTTCCCGGCCGACTCTTAAGGCAAGTTCCCTAATAGCCTCTAAAAAACTAAGCCCCTCGTAGTCCCCGACGGTGCCGCCGACTTCCACGATATGCACGTCGAAACCTTCGGCCGCGGCCTGAATATTAGCCTGGATAACATCAGTCACGTGCGGGATTATTTGGACGGTTTTACCGAGGTACCGGCCGGCTCGTTCGTCGCTTATTACCTGATTGAGTACCCGCCCGCTCATCAACGAACTGGCTTGGGTAAGTTCGACGTCTAAAAACCGTTCGTAGTGGCCAAGATCAAGATCGGTCTCGGCGCCGTCTTTGGTCACAAAGCATTCGCCGTGCTCGGCCGGGTTTAAAGTTCCGGCATCAACGTTTAAGTAGGGGTCGCATTTTTGGATATTTACTTTGAGTTGTCGGCTTTTTAAGAGGGCTCCCAATGAAGCGGCGGTAATCCCTTTGCCTAGTCCTGATAACACACCGCCGGTTACAAATATGTACTTAGTCTGCTTAGCCGCAGGCTTCACTCCCCCTCAGTTCTCGTTAACAAACCTATCTTACATCAGCCGGTGTCATTAAAGCTAGTTAGCCAGCTCTTTTTCTGCCCGAGCTCGCTGGACGTCATTGCCGTCCTCGATGTTTTTATTACTTGGCTTTACCTCGATATCCGGCCCAATGCCCTGATTGTCGATGTTGTGGCCGTTAGGCGTGTACCAGCGGGCGATGGTAACTTTGAGCGTACCGCCGGATTTAAGCTTTTCTAGTTCCTGAACGCTGCCCTTGCCAAACGTTGTGACGCCAACCAACCTGGCCGCGCCGTGATCCTTGAGGGCACCGGCCACGATCTCGCTGGCGCTAGCGCTGCCCTCATTGACCAAAACTATGGTCGGAATACCGTTTAAGATGGCGTTATGGCCGGCCTCGAGCGTATCGATTACTTGCTCTGATCGCCGCTCCTGGACAACGACATCGCCGTCCAACCACAGCCCGGCCAGATCGACCGCCCCGCTCAAGAACCCGCCGCCGTTATTTCTTAAATCTAAAATGACGCCCTTCACGCCGGACTGTCTAAATTGGTTGGCGGCGGCCCGGGCTAGCTGATTGGTGTCTTCGGAAAACCGGCTGACCCGCAAATAACCCAGTCCGTTTTTTATCTCGCTGGTTACGCTGGGAACGGTAATCTCTTCTCGGGTGATGGTCAGATCAAACGTCCGGCCAGCGCGAGTGATGGTCAGGGTTACCTCCGTGCCTTGCGGCCCGCGGATTTTGTTGACGGCTTCCTCGACTTTAATGCCGATGGTATCTTCCCCGTTTATCTTAACCACCACGTCTCTTGCCCGAAGACCGGCTTTATCGGCCGGAAAGCCGTCCAGCGGCGCTACCACTATCAGCTGGTCGTCGTCGATCCCCAGCTCGGCCCCGATACCGGTAAAAGTACCGTTTAAACTGTCTAGGAACTCGTTCGACTCTTCCTGCGTTAAATAAACGGTATATGGATCGCCGGTGGCTTCAACTAGACCGGCTTTGAGCCCATCGATTAATTTTTCAATATCCAGCTGGCCGTCAAAATTACTCCTGAGCGAATCATAGACCTCTTCGACCTCGCTGTAATCCAGATCATCCGGTAGCTGTTCGTTGGCACCCCGCTGGCCGTCGATAAAATTAACGATATCGTACCACCGATTGCCGGCTACGAACCCGCTGACTATTAAGAGCAGGCCCACGCTAACCGCCACACCCAGTGGTATAGATTTAGTTTTCACGTCTAATTAGTCTAACGCAAACCGGCCCCGATTGTCACCCGTCGGGCGGCTTTAAAATCCGTACGAGCCGCTGCAGTGGGAATATGCTCCGCCGGCCGGGGGCAACATGTGGGCATAGAGGCTTTTAAAGCCGTTGCTGTGGTCAATCATGACCATGTAGCCGTAGGCCGGCGTGCCCAAAAAGTCCTGCGAGCAACCCCGCGCGATGATGGTTCCGGCGGCCATCGCCACTACGCTGCCGCCAGCGTAGCCGGTATCAATACCGGGGTGAAAACCATTAACGTACCACCCGCTAAGCACGCCGTAATCTTGCCATATCAGTCCGGGCGAGCCCGGTGCCGGCCATTGCCAACCGCTATTTATAAATGGATGCGGGTTAGTTACCGTTCCATTGGGGTTACGGATTTCAAAGTGCAAATGCGGCCCGGTCGAAAATCCGGTGTTGCCCACCGTACCAATGACCCCGCCAGCCGAAATCGGGCCGAGATTTACAAAATTACCCGAGGCGATGAAGGCCGATAGCGCCCGCTCGGCGGCGGCTTGCTGCTTCTTTAGACCGGTTAATATCGCTTGGTATTTGGCCTCCTGGCCTTCGGTCGCCGTCAGCACAGCTTGTTGTTCGGCGCGTTGATTGTTCAATATCTGACGCTGGCCTTCGAGTTCATCGCGTAAATCCTGTTGTTGCTCGCGCTCAGTCTCCAATTGCTCCTTCAACTGCTCGACTTTGGCGGCCGATTCTTCAATCGCCGCTTTCATGCGGGACAAGTACTCCTGTTGAGAAATGAAATCGCTGTAACTGTGGCTGCTGGCCAGCAGTTCGATGGTTGTAACGTTGCCGCGCTTATAAAGCTCCTTGATGCTCTCTGCTAATATGCCTCTTTGAAACTCCAATTCCGTTTCTGTTTCAGTGATTTCATGGTTGAGCTTTTTGATCTTGAGATCGGTCAGATTAATCCGGTTCTGGGTGGCGTCGATTTCGACCTGGATTTGGGAAATTTTTGCTTTCAGCGTGTTGGCCTGGGCGTGCAAGCTGTCGGCATGATCTTGACTCGTGGCAATTTTTTGCTGAAGTTGGTTAATTTGTGCCTGTAATGACGCTGCTGACTCGGCATTGATCGGCTGTCCGATCGAACTCAACACTAAGCTGCCAGCCAACCAACCGGCGACGAGAACCTTCAAGACATGGTAAATATTTATTTTGGTGATGGACATTTGCCGGCTAAATTATAGCCTCTATGGCGGGAGGCTACAAGTCAGCCTGAAAATTATTAAACCGGTCTAAAAGTAGATGTAGACCGAGGGATCGCCGGCGTTGATAATCCGCTGGGAATACTGCCCCTGCAGGGCTGGAACGGCATTATACTCGCTGATTCTGACGGTCCCGTTACCGTAGATTTCCTCGACATAGGCCACGTGGCCCTCAAAACCCTGCCAAACGGCAATAGCGCCGACGCGGGGCTGGCTTCCGGTGGGAATACCGTTGGCTTGGGCGGCATAACCCCAATTGGTGGCATTACCGTAAAGCTGCGGCGCGTTTTTACCTTCGGAATAAAGCCGCCAAGCGGCGAAGGAAGTGCACTGGCGGTAGCAATAACCCCAGGGGTCGATATCGTCACCGTAGGTACATGATCCCCAGTGGGTCCAAGAATTTTCACGGTAGTTGGCCCAGGGGTACGAACCGGTGCCAACGCCAGTGATAACCTGGCTGCGAGACACGATTTCGGCCAGGAGCTGGGCCTGCTTATCTTGTAGTTTTCTATTACGCGCCTGGTACAGCGATTCCTCGCCCCGGGTTTCCGCCAGCAGATTGGCCCGTTCTTGGCGCTTGATATCGAGTATCCTCTTCTGCCCCTCCAGTTCCTCGGCCAAATTTTGTTGTTTGTCGCGGTTATCCTCGAGTTCTTGTTTTAAGGCTTTAACCTTTTCAACCGACTCTTGTATGGCCGCCTTAAGACGGCTGAGATACTCCTGGGAGCTGATAAAGTCGCTATAGCTGTCGCTGCTGGCTAGCAGCTCAATTGTGGTAATACTCCCCCGTTTATAAAGTTCTCTTAGGGCCTCTGCTAAAACGTTATTTTGTTTCTCAAGTTCGGCTTCGGTTAGGGCGATCTCTAACTCAAGTTTTTTAATTTTCTTGTTAGTTACCTCGATCTTCTTATTGGTATTTCCGATTTCCAAATCAAGAGCATAGACCTCTCCTTCTAGCGTCTTACGGCGACGCTGGACATCAGACAGCTGGTTATTATTGGCGGCGATTTCCTGTTCCAGTTGGTTGACCTGCTGCTGCAGCTCAGAAATTGAGGCCGCCCTGATTGGTGGGAGTTGTAATTGGGCCAACAACAAGGCCACCCCAACGGCCGCCACGACTAATACGAGCGTGGCCCGCTTGGCTCGAAGTTTCAACTGAGAATTTGTGGTGGTACTGACCATAATAGGCACCTTATTATAGCCCTTATGCTAATGAAGTTCAACCTGTTACCAACGATTTAGACGCAAATACCGTGAGGTTGAGACGTAACTTGAGAACAA
>DASWIF010000033.1 GCA_036397795.1 Candidatus Saccharimonadales bacterium | reverse complement strand
CGGCGCCAGAATTCTGGCACCGATAAGTTCAAGCACCATCACGACTGAACCGCCAACAAAAGCAATGAGTTCAAGCCGTCCAAGTTTTAAATGTTTGATCATGAACTTTGTTTTCGTTGATACAGCCGAAGCGCGCCTAACAGGAGCGCGGCGGTCAGAATAAAGAGTAAGCTAAGCGCGGCTATTTTGCCACGAGTTTGGAGAAAAAATGAAGTCGTGCCAAAAGCGGCGGTTAAAATAAACAGCAGCGCCACGGTCTGCCGATGTGAAAGCCCAAGGTCAAGCAGTAAAAAATGCAAATGCTTGCGGTCACCGCGCGCCACGGACTGGCGCTGCCACAAACGGCGCAAAATGACCCAGAGACCGTCGAGGATCGGCACTCCCATAACCAGCAGAGTGGTCGCGATTTTTGAGCCGGAAATAATTGCCAACGCTCCGAGTAAAAACCCGCAGAATAAACTGCCGCCCTCGCCCAGAAAAATTTTTGCCGGATGCCAATTGTAAACCAAAAACCCCAGGCAGGCGCCGGCTAAAGCCAAAGCCAAAATTGAAGTTCCGGATTGGGGCACGTCCCAGTACAGACTGACAATAAAAATGGCAAACGCGCCAATGGTTGTCACGCCGGTTGTTAATCCGTCCAAGCCGTCTAAAAACTTGGTCGTGTAGGTCATGCCAAGCAGCCAGATTCCGGCCACCACGATTCCAAACCCGGCCGGAAAAACCGCGATTCCGCCGAACGGATTGGTGACATGGGATATTCGAATCCCGGACATGAGCGCCAGCGCGACCGCGACCAACGGAAAAAGAAGCTGCCGGCTGGGTGAAAGATTGTAGCGGTCATCAAGATATCCGCCAATCATAAGCACCAGCCCGGCGAGTAAAATACCCGCGATTTGGAGCGGCAAAATTCGGCCGTCTTGGAGTACCCCCAGTTGCCAAAAAACAGCCGTGGTTAGGCTAAACGCCAAAAAAATAGCCACGCCTCCAAGCAGCGGCACGGGTCGGGCGTGTTTTTTGCGGGGCTGGTTGGGTTGGTCTAAAATGCCGTGACGCAGCGAGAAACGCTTAACCAGCGGCGTTAGGAGCATAGCCAGCGCTCCTCCAAGCACCAAGGCAAAGACATATCGCATAGGCTTAAAGCGGCTTGGCTTTTTCAACCCGAACCTGACCGCCGGCATCAACTATAACCGTATCTCGGCGGCTGACTGACTTGGAAAGCAGCTGTTTGGCCAGGGCGTCTTGGACTTCGGACTGAATAATCCGCCGCAGGGCCCGGGCGCCAAACTGCTCGCTGTAACCTTTTTGCGCCAGCTCGCGCACGGCCGCGGGCGTAACTTGAAAATTAATGCCGCGAGCTTCAAGCTGAGCCCCGATTTTTTTCAGCATGAGACCGGAAATTTGTTCAACGTGTGGCATACTTAACGGTTTGAAGATAACAACTCCGTCAAACCTATTCAAAAATTCCGGCCGGAAATATTCGTAAAGTTTTTGGTCTAAAAGATAGGTTTTTATTTCTTCAGCCGTTTTCCCCGCCTTAGCCAGGCTCTGGACTTCTTGGGTGGCGGCGTTAGAAGTCGCGATTAAAATCACGTTGGTGAAGTCCACGGTCCGGCCCTGACTGTCGGTT
>DASWIF010000032.1 GCA_036397795.1 Candidatus Saccharimonadales bacterium | reverse complement strand
CTCTGGAGCAGGAGATCGAAGGTTCGAATCCTTCCTCCCCAGCCATACTTCACCAAGGCTTCGTAGTGGCAGGCCAGTCAGGAGGAAACATACGTTACGTTTATATACTGCTCAGCAAACCTGGCAACCGTTTTTACGTGGTAACTATACCCTCAAGACAAGTACAGAAAAAGCCGGTGTTCCTTTGCTGTAAGTTAGATAACTATATACCTCTGTAATTTATGTTATAATTGTTGCCCCTTGAGCAATTTATGATAATAATAGGCAGGAAAGTATGCGACATAGTCTCAAGTATCGTCTAGCACAGTTCATGCGAAGTTATGGATATAACTTCGCCGAGGCAACACGCCCCGAGATTGTAGAGATGAAAGAGGAAATGGCTAAACTTAAGAACGGCGCTATTAACTTTGATATTAAGGGTTACCCAAATGGTTCTTGGGTAGCAAAATCTACTAACGTCAAAGGTATTATCACTGGCGGTACTGATTTAAGAGAGATTGATGGATACTTAAAAGACGCTACTTTTACTTACTACGGAGTTCCACCTCAGTTTGCAAATGACAGTATGCTTAGAAATACTGGGGAACCAGTTAAGTCTAAGCAAAATGTAGTTATTAGTACTTAGCAAATGGTTAGTCTCACAGATGTTACCCAGGCAAAATGGGTTACTGCGTGTAGGAGACTTAAGCTCCTAGTTGATAAGAAAAAAGGTAAGGGTAGCCATTTTCGTATCATCAATACCGCTACTGGGCACGCCACAACTCTACCCCATAAGTGCCATAAGTATATAAGTATAGAGATTTATAAAACTTTATTAGAATGGGGCTTCACAGAAGACGAAATTGATAAGGCTTTGAGATGAGCAAGAAACTATTCAAACGACTGATTAAACGGGCTTCGTTGCCAGTTCCAAAAGAACAGGACAAACAGCGACATCCCGATAGTTATAACGGAAAACAAACTCGTTCACGTAGTGCTGAAGGTACTTCGGAGAAACCACGTGATAAGTCCCGTCAATTGAACGCTTCATCTGGCTCCAAAAACTCTCGATAGAGTTGGTGTGGACATCCCCGTTTACGTACTCTTTCTTTAAGTGCTTGACGGTCTGGTGGTAGAAGTTCTGCTTAGCTCTTTTGTAAATAACTCTATCATCTGTGTGGAGGTCTGACCCTTGGATTTCATGACACTGGAGAAGCCAGAGAATTCTGTATTGAAGATATTCTTCCAGTAAAGTGCCCCAAATCGTGGGTTAGTTGATAAGTTTGGCGAAAACGACTGTGTTGTGGCTATAGTTGCCGGTTGTTAAGCTGAAACTGCCGCCACAGGTAATCAGCCGCAAGCCAGCGTAGTCTAGCCGGCCGTAGACTTGCTTAGTGGGAAAATCATCTTGGGAAAATTGTTCAATGGATTGAACTCGAAACACCGCAATAGTGCCGTTCTTACGACTGACATTGATTTTGTCGCCCGGCACCAGCTCGTGCAGGCGGGCAAAAACCGATGGGCCCAGATAGGTATCAACATGGCCGACAATGACGGCTGGACCGATTTCACCCGGGCTTGGGCCGGGCTTAAACCAACCAGTAACCGATTCGAACAAACCAGGTGTTTCAATAGTGCCGTCGTCGTTAAGACCGACTGGTTTAATTGGGTAGTCAATGCCAACGGACTTGGCTATAAGACGAACTGGCATGGAGCGGTCGAGGCTAACCGGTTTAACACCAGTTGGCGACGGCTCTTTAAGCGGCAGTGCGTAGGCAGGACTAGGCAACAATTCGGGCGGCTGGGGTAGCGCTCCGCCAAAATACAGTAAACCCATAATACCGAGTGCCATAATAAGCATAGAGCCTGGCCGCAAAGCCAGGCCATGCTTGGAAAATTGGGCCGGAGATAGCTTTATTAGACCAAGGACGAGCTCTTTATAGCCGAAGCCGCGTACCGGAAGAATAAGTTGGCGATTCCGTTTTGAGCGCGAATTCGGATTGGTGCGGAAACGGCGAAAGTTGAGCAAAAATGCTTGGCGATGGCCAAATCCGATGTACAACTTTTGGCTTCTAGGGCGATTAGCGCGGGAGGGCAGTTTAGAGGCGACTGCTCGCCTAAACGCCAGCAATGGCGGCCGGACAAAAACCAGCCGCCACCACTTAACAACCTTTTGTTCGGTTGCGTTTATCACTTGGGCTGTCCTTACCCACCGAATTGGCATAGTTTTATTGGGTTTGTTTACGGACTAAAGCGGCGCCGGTAGCCAATGTAGCGACCGAAGCAATCAAGCCAAGCAATGCTACGCCGCCAGCACCGGCGTCAACTGCGCCTTTAGGCGTATCTTCTTCAGCTAAGACCTCGCCATCTTCTTCTGGTTCTTCACACTCGGGCGTGGCATCGTAAACAATTTGCTCATCAATTTCAATTACCACTTCCGTGTCGAGCTCGACGTATTCAATGACAGTTTGGCCGCTTCCAACCACAACCTCTTCCTCATTTAGGAAGGCGCTGCCGCTAACATCGCCAAAGTTAGTGAAAGTGACTTGTACAACAGTTTCCTCACGCACCTCAGTGCAAACAACCTCAAACACGATATTCGGCTGTTCACCGCCAGTACTCGGAACACAGTCGCTTTTCCAAGTTTCCTCTCCGGCAGGCCAGTTGAGGCCATCGGTTACACCGGGAACTGGAGGAATTATATCACCCCATGTATCGCCTTGTTGGTGAACAGTTGGATCAAAGACTGGACCAGTATGATGGCTATGATCATTGTTGCCTTCTCCGTCGACAGCTGACAGGCTGACCTCTATTGAATTATAGGGGTTAACAACTGAGGCCGTACGGTGACAAATTCTTACTTTTTCCGGTTGAGTTGCCTGAGCGGCGTTAGATGGATTCAATCCCAACATGGCAACCATCATAACCACAGCAACTAATAGTTTCCTCAGCATACAAGTCCTCCTAATTAATTTCACAATTTATTAAACACCCTAAGTTTACACTAGTCAATAAATATTATATAATAGTTATGCTTACTTTTTCAGATATCCAATTACTGAACTTATTTGATTGATAATCAAACAACAGTAGACGGGACTTTTTACGCTCAAACAGCCCTCGTTTCGTTATTATCCGCTAATTCGCTCAGCACCGGTTTTACCAGAGTTGGTTGCCAGTTAATGCTTGGGTTTTAGTTATTTGTCAGAGTCTTTTATGCTTAGGACTGTTTGAACCGCCAACTGGAGGGTGAGTTCCGCAGGCCAGTTGACAAATTGGCGAGACTCATTTTATACAATTTATTGCCCTGGTTACGTAAAATATTACGTAATACATTGCTTAAGTTCTGTTAGCATAAGACCATGCCAACAAGAAAAGCTGAAGACAGCAGCATCAGGAAGCTCACCAGGGTCGGCCAAGGCAGCCTGGCCGTTACTATACCGGTGGCCATCGTCAACAAACTAAACTTGCGCGAGCGCCAAAAAGTCGTCGTTCGTGAGCGCGGTGGCGTGATCACTGTCAAGGATTGGGAAAAGCCAAACAAAACCTGATTAATTTATAGGTTCTGACATTGGGCCGAGAGTTTTTTGTACTTTGCCGGCAAAAGTATCAAAGCAAGTTAGAGTTTTGCCGAAATTTACGCTGGATCGGCCTATAATTAGAGACGTGAAGAAGATAATTATCGGGCTGGCAGCGGTTTTGGTGTTAGCCGGCGGTTATGCGGCCTATCAGGCGTTAAACCAAGCTGACGAACCTGAAGCGGCGACCAACAACAATCTTAACGAAGCCGAGTTTGACAAGTCCTTATACTCGCTGGACCAGCCCGGCAGCCTGTGGTGGGTTGTCAACAAACAGCGGTTTATACCGGGTGATTACTTACCGGCCGATTTAACCTCGCCAGATATCAAATTGCGCTGGGCGGCCGACGCTGAGTCGATGCAGGTCAGGGAGGTTATCCGTAGTGATCTGGAAGCCATGGTTAGAGCCGCTAGGCAGGCCGGACATGAGTTGATGCTGGTCAGCGCCTACCGCTCATTTGCCTATCAAAAACAGTTATACGACAACTATGTCAAGGCTTACGGCGAGGACGAAGCCAGCCGGTTTAGCGCCAAACCGGGTACCAGCGAGCACCAGACCGGGCTGGCGATAGATCTTGGCCGGACCGATGGCAAATGCGAGATTGAGCAGTGTTTTGGCGACACGGCCGAAGGACGGTGGTTAGCGAGCAATGCCGCTAAATACGGTTTTATTGTGCGATATCAAAAAGGCCGCGAAGCGGTTACCGGTTATCAATACGAGCCGTGGCATTTTAGATATGTCGGCCGTGAGTTGGCGGCCGAAATCAAACAAACCGGACTGACCATGGAGGAATACTTTGGCCTCTGATAGATATTGGTTCAAGCGCCGCCGCTATATGGTTGGGGCTCTGGATAACCGTTAGCTGGCAGGGTTGGCTGGGGCGGGGGCGGTCCACGTACTGGTCGTTATTGTCGCGGCCATGATGCTCTTGGGCGGGGAGGCCCAAAACGCCGGAGTCTAGTGAAGCCGGTTAAGCTTGGCAGGTTGACATTTTAGCTATAATATAGTTTCAATGGAAATACCTGAACTCGATATTTATATCACCAGGCACGCCGAGTACGAAACCATCGACTTGGCTGATGGCGGCAAAAGATACCTTGATGTGTTGACTTTAAGAGGAATTACCCAAGCCGTAGATATGGGGGTGCTTTTAATGAATGGCGGTTTGCTGCCGGACGAGGTTTATTACGCTAGCTATCCCCCGGCGGCTAGAACCGCCCTGGAGATTTCCAAAGGAGCAAAAATTTATACCAGCGCGATCAGTTACGGCCAACCTCAGCCGAGGGATAATCTTTATAACTGGATGAATCAAACTTTGAAACGGCCCCATGAAGATAAGCAAAGAATTCCCCGGGTTTTGATCGTTTCCACGCCGGCTGAGATTGATAGGGCAGTTGAACGAGTTACCGGTCTAAATATCGGGCTGCTAAGCGAGATCGAGGCGGGCTGTATTGTCATTTTAAGACGTGTCCTCGGAGCGCTGAGTTTGGAGGGTTGGATTAAGCCTAGTCAATTTAAGATTCCCATCGTGATGGAAAGATTTGAAAAGCTTTAGTTGGTTTAAGACTTAGGCTAAGATAGGCTTAGAACTAATTGGAGGGGAGTCATGACAAAGTACATGTTGCTGTATAAAGGAGCCGCCACACCAACTGAGGACATGAGTGAGGACCAGGGAAAAGAAGTGATGGCCAAATGGCAAACCTGGATGGAAAAAGTCGGCGGCGCGCTGGTTGATGTCGGTGCCCCCATAACGCCCAACGCTGGCGTGGATAAAGTGGATGACGGTTCAACCGGCAGTTTGACAGCGCTTAGTGGATATTCGATTATTGAGGCCGACGATCTAGAGGCAGCCAAGGCACTAGTGGACGGCCACCCGTTTTTAAGCGAAGGACAAGGTAATTTCAGCGTTGAGGTTCAAGAACTTCAACCGGCCCCATTTTAAGCCGACATTGACTTTAGGTTGAGGCTTATGCTTGAATCGGGGTGATTATGCCTGGCAAAACCGAAATAAAATTCTACCAGACTAACGCCCAACACATCAGCCGCCTGCATTTTCTTTATATCGCCGCCTACATCGGCTCGATTGTGGTGTTTGATATGTGGAACTTAATCGCCCGTGAAGCGGTTGGCCAGCGGTGGATGGCGGCAGCTCTATTGTTGCTAGCCAATACGATTGGCTGGTACGTGGCCCGGATGAAGCTGCCAAACCCGGGTTTTTATAAATCGATTGTACTAACTCTGATTACGTTTGACGTATTATTTGTGGCCACTAATGTCTATTGGGAAAGAGGCATGGCCAGCCTAGCGGTTGCCCAATTTGCGGTGCCACTGTTGTTAGCCGCTAGTCTAAAAAGCCGAGGGGCGCTGCTGGGTACCGCCACCTTATGCGCCGGTGCCTATAGCGTCAGTGCCGTTCGGTATTTCTTTGATAACTACGGCGAGGGCTATCGGGTCCAGTTATACGGCACGGTCGGTTTTCATGTAGCGTTATTTTTTGTGCTGGCCTGGCTGCTTATTAGTGTCGTCAGACCCGACAACCGAAAACCATAACAACTCTTGTGCCGTTTCACTTGCTTGGTGAGAAAGTGGGGGATTGATTATATATTGATAATGTAGTATAATTTTGGCCTCCGAATGGGAATGGTGAACTCATTCGTGACGTACCTTCGGTGTGGAAATGGGTTTTTTTGGGTTTTAGTTTTGGTTTTTTAAGTGTCGGATCGGCCAATTTGGTCTTAAACACTTCAAAACCGCAACTTAACCCTCTAGCAGTGTCCGCGCTTAACTTCTTTGAAGCAGCGGACGCTCAAGTTCGTCTTCTGATGAAGTTTTAGTAGCGGCCAAAAGGCAATGGGAGTTGGCGATAAGTCAACATTAACTCCATACCTCGCTCTAGTAACTTCGTCCCCTCCTAAAACCTCGCAACCCACCTCCACACCACACCTTCACTTCCTTAAGTAGTGGTCTTAAGCTGACGAGTCTAGATCTAAGACGAAAAGTGAATGATATGATTAGAGCCATGGAACAAACCTGGCTATTAGTGGCGATTACGGTGCAAGCCGTTTTGCTGTTTGGGGTTATCGCCTACTTTATGCGCCGGGGCGATAACGACGGCCGCTTGAACCGGTTAGACGACTCGCTTGATAAATTGACCGACAGTTTGAATAAACAGCTGGGCGAAAATCAAAAAATGATGGTAGACAACATCCATAAGCAATTTTCCCAAAGCGCCAAATTAATTACCGATGTGACTAAGAATCTGACCGAGCTGAAAGAAACCAACAAGCAAGTGGTTAATGTAACCGACGAGCTAAAGACGTTGCAAAATATCCTGCAAAACCCCAAGCAACGCGGGGTCTTGGGCGAGTACTACCTGCAAACCGTGTTAGAAAACGTCTTACCGCCGGAGCGTTTTTCGATGCAGTATCGATTTAAGGACGGCAGTGTGGTGGACGCGGCGATTTTTCTGGATAAAAACAAAGTACTGCCGATCGATTCCAAGTTTTCTTTGGAAAATTACAACCGCTTGATCGAGGAAAAGGACAGCTTACGGCGGGCAGCGCTGGTCAAACAGTTTAAGATCGATCTGAAAAATCGGATCGACGAGACGGCCAAATATATCCGGCCAAATGAAAACACCATGGATTTTGCTTTTATGTTTATCCCCAGCGAGGCGATCTATTATGACTTGCTGATCAATAAAGTCGGGGAGGCCGGCACTAGTTCGCGGGATTTGGTGGAGTATGCCTTTAGAGACAAGAATGTCATCATCGTCAGCCCAACCAGCTTCATGGCCTATTTGCAAACCGTCATGCAGGGTTTGAGAAGCTTGCAAATCGAAGAACGGGCCAAAGAGATCCAAAAAGGGGTGGGCCAGCTCGGTCGGCATATCGGCGCGTTTGATAACTTCATGCAGAAGCTGGGCAATAGTTTAGGCACCACCGTCAATCATTTTAATTCGGCGCACAAAGAGCTCGGCAAGATTGATAAAGACGTCGTTAAAATCGCCGATGCCGACCCGTCGATTGAGCCATTGTTATTAGACAAACCCGAGACCGACGAATAACACCCGGTCGGACTTACAAAGTTATGTCTAATTTTTAAAGCCAGGCATCACTCTTGGTACCAGCCGCCCTTTGATCCCCGTTTTTTAACTGGTTTTGGCTTGGCGACGACCGGTTTTGGCTCCTCAGCCTGAGCCAGCCGTGGGCGGGGCAGGCCTCCGGGCCAACGCAGCTTTAGCCTAGAACTGAGCCTCAGCTTGCCGTCGTATGGGCCGCGGTACAGTCCGTAAACGACGGCGCCGCCGGTTGGGATAATTAACAGCGCCCATAGATTCAGAGCGCCCTGGCCGACCTCGGCCGAAAAGTATTGGGTTTGCAAGCAACCTTGGGCGTCGGTGAAAGTGATCGAGCCGTTGTACTGACCCGACTGCTTATAAATGTGGTGCAGTTTGAGGGCGTCGTGGCTGACTAACGTCAGGTGTTCGATGGTGGCGTCGCCCCAATCGATTAAAGCGTCAAAATTAACCGCTCCGATAATATTATGCAGTTCCAAGTCCAGTCCGGCCCCTTTTCTGATGCCAAAAAAACGGTACTGGGCAAGGTTAAAGTTGAGGCTGCAAACACAGCTTTGGATTACGACCTCGTCGGTTTCGGCCAGCACTAACCGGTTGGCGTTGGCCGTTTGTCCGGTGTTAGTGTCGTCACAAAAAGCCAGCGGCCCGATATAACGGATTTGGACGCCGGGACTAAGCTCGCTGCAGTTCTGGTTAAAACAGGACTTGGCTCTGATGGTTTGGAGCTGGCGCTGCATGGTAAAAATAAATGACCACTCGCCAAACGCATTGGTGAAAACCGAGCCTTCTAGTTGGTCGTCGACGTACAGTTCGATCTGAGTGTTGATCGGGCCGGTTCCCCGGACCGTCACCGCCCGGGAGTTGGTAGAAAACTGATCGACCGGTTCGATAATTTGGGGGATAGTCAATTCCGGTCGCCGGGGCAGTGGGCCCGAGCCGTCGCCAACGGTAGTGAATAAGTATTTTTGCGTCTTGGGCGAGAGCTGGCCGTTTTTACTCGACAAGGCATCATAGGTATGAGAGCCGACGTAGTAATTTTCGGTATCGGCGATGACATACCAATTGCCCCGCTGGTCAGCCTGGGCCGCCAGCGTGAAATTATTGTTAATAACGACGTTGACTAGCGATTGCGGGCAGGTCGTGCCGCGGAAAATTAAAAAGCTACCTAAAGCCACCGGCTCCGGTTCGTGCTCGATTGTAGTCGGCAGCAGCAGGTTCAAGGCAGTGTTACTTTGCGAGCTGAGGCTGATGTTCTGGGTAATAATACTCGACGTCCGGCCATTGACATCATCGTAGTAGATCCGGATGTTGTGCAGACCGGCGGAATCGTTGTCGATGACAATTTTTTTAGAAAACTGGCCGCTGTTACCGGCGATGGCGGTGCCGACTGAAGTATTATTGTCGAACAGCTGGACAAAAGCGTTCGGGCTGGAGCAGCCGCTGACAGTTAAAGTTGTGTCGGGTACGCCGACCTTGATGGGCGTACCCGGCGCCTCGGTCGGCACACCGCTGGGGACCGGTACGGGGGTTTGGGCCCAAACCGTACCCCAACTAAGCAATAGCTGGCTAATAAGGGCCAAGGCCAGTCGAATTCGTCTGGCAGTCATATTTGAGGTTTAAAAGTTTATTTTACTTTCCAGCCAAGGCGCGTCCAGCCGCCGCCAGCCGCCGCCTAAACTTAATCAGCGCAAACACTAGCAGTATAACAGATATAATGGCCGGGATAATAACCTTATAAGGGAAGATAATAAACGAGGCCGAGGCGGTTTCGAGCGTGTTGTCAGTCCCAAATACAATCGACAGATCAGCCGTGTAGCGGCCGAGGCCGAAGCCCGGATTCCACTCGTTTACTAATTTGCGGATTGTACCCGGCAGCACGTTCTTTTCTTCAAGATTGATCTTAGTCACTTCGTTGCCGAACATATTTTTGATGCTGATATTGCCGCTAGGCTTGAAGTGGACATTGCCCTGGTTCTCGACTCGGGTGTTGAGAACTACCGGGCCGGATTCCCAAAAACCCTTGGCGGCGGCAAAATCGATGATTTTGGCCGATTTGACGATATCGCCGGCCACGCTGACTAAAATTAACGGTCCGGCTTCCTGACTGACAGCGGCGCCGGTGGTATCGATGGCTACCGGCTCGGTTTTGACGATAACGGAGCCGAAGTGTCCGCCCGGTTCCGCCGATGACGGCACGGCTATCTCAAAGGAGAACGTCTGGGATCCACGGGCCGGTATGGTAACGGCCGCCGGGTCGACTGTGATCCAGCTGGCCAAGCTAAAACCGGTTTCTTCTTCGGTTAGGTTGACGGCGCCTTCTTCACCCTCGGCGGTGAAGTTTTTCGGGCCGGCGGTCAAAGCTAGATCCCGGTCGGTGCCGTTGACGATGCGAAAACTATTTTTGATGGAATCGCCCGGATTGGCACTAAGTTCAAACACCGTAGGGCTGACGCTAATCGTGACCTGGTTAGCTTGTTGAGCCAGCCCGACAGCAGCCAAAACAAGACTTAGGACAACTGCAACCGGAGCCCACCATTTAGTCTGGCTTAATATCATAAATTACCCTCATACGATTTAGCTGAAATTATAGGTGATGTGTTGGCTTGATACAAGCTGTCTTGTCTACGGCCAATCAATAGGTGGCCAAGATGGTATAGACGATAGTCGTTTGGTAAGAGCCGGCGCCGGTCGAGGCGGCGATGCCGACCTGCTGGCCGACGCGAGTGGTTTCGGTACCGATGGGAGCGGCGGCGTTGAAAACCACTTCTTCGTTGAAGGTGTTAAACCCGGCCCACTTGTTGCCGCCTGAGCTGGTAAAGCGATCGGGAGAGCCACCGGAAAGAGTAGAGTCTTCGGTCGTATAGCCCCAAGCTTCCGTGCCAGCGGCCGGGAAGGCGGTTGGCGCGGCGTTGCTGCCGCCGTGCGGCACAATCGAGCTGCCTCCGGTTGCTTGCAGGTTGCCAGTCTGGCGGATATAAACGCTGTAACCGCCGGCGGCGTTAGAAGAGACTTCTAAATCATGAGCCGACAAACCGTTGCTGGCGGTAGTCATCGTGCCGAAATCGATGCCGCTGCCGGTTGAAGCGACCGAGGTAGTGGCGCCGTTGACAGTTTGGCCGGTGCCGACGGCGTTGCAGGCAAAAGTCAACGTCGGGCCCAGGGACAGGCTGACCAGCTCGCCGTCTCTATAAATAAAGGCCACAACGGCTTGGTCGACGGCGGTGGCACAACCGACGTCGGAGTAAGTTTCAAAAATGCCGTAGTAAGCTACGGCCTCGCTGTTGCCGTTTATAATACCGCCAAACACAACATTACCGCTGGCGGCGGGGACTTCGCCGGCGGCATTGGTCAGTACTAGTAGCCCATTAATGCTGTCGTCATATGTCCAGCTGCCGATGGTGATCAAGCTGGAGCTATCGAGCGTCGATGAGGTGGAGTCGAGTCCGTTGGGGGTGGTGCCACCGCCGTCGGCCTGGGTGTTAAAGGCTAAGTGGATACATCGGATAGTGTTACCGCCGCCACTAAACCCACTGGCGTCAAAAGTGTAACTGCTAGTAACAGCCGTTCTCGGATCGCTTAAGGATAACGAGGTTGATGTCAAACTGGCAGCCTGCAGCGGGAGGTTGCTCAAAAGCAAACCCGCCACCGCGCCGACAACAAATAATATATGTGCTCGGACAAGAGACGACTTACGCCCCATAACCTGCCTTACTTATCGTAAGCAGTATAAATAAAAAACGCCCGAGCGTAAATCCCGAGCGTTTTTATTTGGCCCAAACTGGACTAGAAAGGTGCAAACAACTTAGTAAGTGGCGACAATCGTGTAGACGATGGTTGTGGTGTAGGTACCGGCTTCGGTGGTGGATGCCACGCCGACCTGGTGTCCTACGTTGGTTTGGTCAGTACCAGCCGATGCGGCGGTATTGTCCATAACTGGCTGATTGCTTGTAGTGAAACCAGCCCACTTGTTGCCACCGGTGCTGGTGAACCGATCACCGGTACCACCGGTGAGGGTTGAATCCTCAGTTGTATAGCCCCAAGATTCGGTGCCGGCTGCCGGAAAAGCAGTTGGCGCCGCGTTGGTGCCTGTGTGGTTGGTGATTGTATCGCTGGCGACGTTTGCCAAGTTCCCGGTGTGACGGGTGTAGACGACATAGCCGCCGGATGCGTTGGTTGTAACATCGAGTCGATGAGCCGAAACTCCGTTAGCCGAGCTGGTGACAGAGTTGCCAAAGTCAATGCCCGACGCGCCGGAAACAACGGTGGTGTTAGGGCCATTGTTGACACTAACGCCGGTACCGACAGAGTTGCAAGTAAAGGTCAGGGTCGGATCAATGGTCAGTGTGACCAACTCACCGTCCCGGTATACGAAAGCCACAGCCACGCTATCGAGACCAGTCGAACAGCCGGTATCGGAATAGGTGTTGAACACGCCGTAATAGGTCGTGCTTTCCGTATCACCGTTGTCGACGCCAGTGAAGACCAAAGTTCCGCCGTTGGCGGGGGTTTCACCGGTAGCGTAAGTTAGCTCGAGTACACCATTGGTCGTAAAATCATCCGTCCAGTTGGCTTCGGTGATCATCGTACCGCTGGAGTCAAGCGTCGCGCCAGTAGTATCGATACCGCTGGGTGCGCTTCCGCCGCCATCAGCCTGGGTATTGAGGCTGAGCACAATACATTGGGCCGAGGCCGAAAAGCCTGAGGCGGTGAAGGTGTAAGTTGCTGTTTGCGTTGTCCGCGGATCACTCAGACTCAGCGATGCGCTGGTGAGCGAGGCCGCGTAAGCCGATAGCAGGTTGCCGGTTACAATGGCAACCGCCGCGGCCGCTGTTACAAGCGAACGCAAAGATTTGCGTACTGCAAGGAGTTGTGGTGGCATAGTTTCTCCTAAAGATTTAAGTTGTTAGTTGTTGTTTGTTTTTGGTTACGGCGGCCAAAGACCGTCAAAAACACCCTAACTTATAGCAGAATGACCCCTCTTAGACAAACCGCTTGTGGATAAAATGTGGCTACCGGCGACGCGATTTATCACGAAGTTCACGGCTGCGCACCACGTCATCCAGACGGTCGGCTTTGGTCGTCAGCCTGGCTGGCTCGGTGTCGTCTTTTGATAACTTTATCCGGCGGCGCCGGGTTAGGCGGCGGAGGTAAGACCAGCCGGTTCTTAACGCCACGCCCAAGCCGGCGGCCAATACAACCATTATCCAAACGGCCGGCCAAACGATAATCATGCCGCTGGTATGTTCCTCGCTCCGGCTGGGCGAGCCGTAGCTGATATTGAAGACCGCCCGGTAGATACCGGGCTGGGTCGGCCGCCAAGTAGTGGTCAAACTGGCGCGGGTACCAGGGATGACCAACTTGGGGGTAAAAGTCAGCCTGTCGACCTCATGGCCGCTTAGCTGGCGCAGCGAGACGGTGGCCGTGGGCAGCAAATGGACGTTGCCCTGATTGGTGAATTCTAGGCCAAACGAGCGGTCTTGGCGGCGGCTGATCAACCCGGTCGAGCGATAAGCTATGCTGGCTTGTTCGGTGATGTTACCCGGAACGGTCAAAAACAACAGGCTAGCCACCTCTGGGCTGGCCACGGTCTGGGAATCACCGCCTTGCGGCGAATTGATGGCTCTAAAGATCACGCTGGCATAGTGACCGCCCGGGCCGGCGTCGACTGGCGGTGTAATCCGGATTTGGATGGTCTGCGATTCGCCGGGAGCCAGAACTAGCTCGGTTTGGTCGGCTGTGATCCAGGCGGAAGCGTCGTAGCGTCGGCGCAGAGCTTCATCGCTAATCGGATCGACCGGAGCTAGTGCCCGGAAATCGACCGTTACTGGCAAAGCGATATCGGCGATATTGGTAATCGTTATGTCTTTGACTGTCAACTGGCCGCCAGCAACGACTGTGTCAGAAATAGCCGGAACGACAGACAACCCGATCGGGGCGTTAGCTTGCCCCCCCAACCGCCCCGGGATCAGGGCAA
>DASWIF010000031.1 GCA_036397795.1 Candidatus Saccharimonadales bacterium | reverse complement strand
GTAGGCAGTAAAGAGACAAAAATGAACAGAAAAGAGACAAAAGTAGACAGGAAAGAGACAAAAGTAGACAGGAAGGAGACAAAAGTGGACATTGGGCAGTGGTGATTGGTGATTGGTGATTAAGTTGTCAAGTCCTGAAATAAGTTGACACAAAAATGACAACTATTACACATTAAAATCCAAGATAAACATTAACCGGGCTACGCAGCCCCAATGAACAATGGGGTCTTTCAAAATTGTATAAGTAGATGGCCTCCTCAACCGCCAATTGAGCGTGTTGCAAGTCAACAAAAAGGTCATCCAGAAAATATTCGCACTTTAAAATACCATTCATACGTTCAGCCAAGGCATTTTCGTAACAGTTGCCAACCTCGCCCATGCTGGAGAGGATACCAGCCGATTTCAACTGGTCGGTGTAAGCGCAGGCGGTGTATTGAACCCCGTGGTCGGAGTGGTGAATCAGGCCGGCCAGGTCAAGCCCGTTCGACTGCTTAAGGGCGCGGTTCAAGGCTCGTAAGCAACCCTCGGCTGCCAATGAGGTGGACAGGTCATAGCCGACGATGTAGCGGGAAAAGGCATCGGTAATCAAGGACAGGTAGACAAAGCCCTGCTCGGTCTGGAGGTAGGTGATGTCAGAGACCCAAACTTGATTGGGGCGTTCGACCGCCACTTCCGCCAGCCGGTTGGGACAGCGCCACAGACCGGCCCGGGTGGTGCGGCGGCGACTGCGTTTGGTCGGAACCAACAGGTCGTGCTGCCGCAGCAGGTCGAAAAAAGCATCTCGACCTCTCGTAATACCCGCCTCCGCCATTGGTTTTTGCAGTAGATAGTGCAGCTTGCGGCCGCCCAGTCGCGGATGGCGCTGCCGGATGTCCTTGACCAGCCCCAATAGCAGCTCGTCTTCGACCTCTTGCTGCAACTGTCGCTTCTGAGCCTGGTAGTAGGCTTGACGGCTGATGCCGAACCATCCGCAGGCGACCTGTTTGCTGACCTGCCCGCTCGCGGTGGCGCTCACGATAACCTCCTGCCGAAATTTTTTTTAAGGTCCATTTCCAACCGTTCGCTGGCTACTTCCAATGTCGTCGTCAGCATCCGGTTATCGATGACCGCGTCCGCCAAGGCTCGCTCTAACTCAGCGATTCGAGCCTTCATCGCTTTGACTTCCAACTGGTCCGCCACTGTTTGGATGACCACCTTTTCGGACCGATAACCCGAACGGCTGTACTTCTTGACCCACCGTTCCACCGTCCGATGACTGCCGATGCCGTACTTTTGTCGTAGACTGGTGATACTGGCTCCAGCTTCGTACTCTCGTATGACTTGCTGCTTGAATGACTGACTGTATCGTTTGACTGGTTCTTTTTTCATTGTTTCCTCCGTCCTGGTTGTCATTATACCTGTAAACTATATCCAGGACGGGTCACTCTTTTGCCGCTTGCCTCTTGCAACTTGCCTCTTGCTGGTTGATTGGCCTGGTGGTGGGTTGTTGCGGATAATTGCTTACTGAGTAGATACACACACAATAGGGTATAACAAGATG